>CAXXOQ010000210.1:0-4128 GCA_963664185.2 Caldilineaceae bacterium
ATGATCCGGGGTCACCACGCTCACGATGTCCGGCTGTTCCCGCTCTCCAGCATTTCCTGGTAGTTCTGGTAATAGTGCATATCGGGCCATGTGTCAGCCCAGTTCGCCCGGAATTCATCCAGTGCTTCCTGGCGCAGGTCGCAAACACCGGTCAGATCGGTCTGGGGATGCTGCTGATACGCCGCCGCATGGGAACGCGCCTTCGCGCCATAGAAGGGCAAGGACAAGGGGTTGGTGGGCCGGGCGGCGCCTATACCTGTCAGTCCAATGATGACAGACCTGTATCTGGGCATGGCAAGATCCTGGCTCTGGCGTCGGAGCCCCAAGTGGGGCCCGGATTGTGGGTTGACCGGTGCCTGCCAGCCGAAATGCAACGGACCGAAATCCCTGCCGGTATGGTTTTCCCCGGCCATTGCACTTGCAAATGGCAAGATTCCATGATCGCATATTTGATGCGGGATGTCAACACAGTTCGTGCCAAGGTCGCCAGATGGCGAAACGCCCCACACCTTCCTCCGCTCATCCGAGTCGTGTCCGTACAGGACAGGCCTATTCCTGCCAGCGCCGTCGGACATGCGGCCGGCGCCGGGTGGCCTGATGGCGGGATCCACACAGGCCCCGTAGGCTTCCCCGCCGCCCGCCCCACCATGGGTCTCCATGCGGACATGGCCGCCGGTCCCGGTCATAGGCCAGGGTCTCCGTGACATTCCGGCACCCACATCCCAGCGTGTGTGGACGATGGCGGATATCATGCGCCTTTGGCGCCCGCATCGCCTCCGCGATGGCCTTTGCGCACCCCCACACTCCGCGTGCGTTGATGCCATGACCTGCATCCATAACCGGGATTTCGGCTTGGTCCCGTGGACCGCAGTGCCCTGCAAGGTGTGCCATCCCGGGATGGACAAACGGATGACCGGGGCGCAAACGCCGGAAGATATGGCCCGGAAGGCTCAGGAAATGCTCAACGCCTGCAGTGCCACACAGGGCATCTTCCCGGAGGCGCCAAGTCAGGTCAGAGTGTTGCCGGAAATCGGCCTGTTTTCCAGAACCGTGTCATCTGCTAGGATTCAGGTCGCGAAATCAATGCAATGGAGGCAGAAAATGGTCCAAATGCAACTTTCCCGCAGAAGGTTCTTGCAAGGTCTGTCTTGGCTGGGGGCAGGCACGATGGTAGCAGCCTGTGCTGTGCCCATGCCAGCGGCGACCACGACGGCGGAGGCTCCCGCGGCAGAGCCGATCCACATCCGTTTTGCCGGCTGGGGCAACACCGAGGAGCTGACTCTCTACGAAACCATTGCCGCCGCGCATATGGAAGAGGATCCGGGCATTGAGATCGAGAACCTCGGGTTCCCGGGTTCGGATTACGCCCAGAAGCTTTTCTCGTGGATCGCCACCGGTGATCCCCCGGAGAATCTGCGTACCGGCACCCAGTATTTTCCCACGCTCTGGGCGGATGGCGTTTTGCTGCCATTGACGGAGTATTTCAACAGCGCGCCGGATCTGCTGGATGACGGCCAATACATGACGCAGCTGTATGACATCTATACGCTGGACAATGACATGTTCGCCACCGTCATTGGTCCCAATGTCATGGCGGCTTATCTGAACATGGACATGCTGGCGGCAGCCGATCTGTCCTATCCGGACACAGGCTGGACCTATGACGATTACACGGCCATGGCCGTCGCCATGACCGGCGGTGAGGGTATGCAAAGGACCTTCGGTTCCAGCAATGCCTACTGGTGGATGGTGTGGGAGAGCCAGTTGTGGGCCCGGGGCGGAGACCTCTTTGATGCCATCTACAACCCGACCCAATGCCTGCTGGACAGTGAGGAAATGGTCGCCACCTGCCGGTGGTTCCAGGACATGGTATTCACCCATGGCGCCGCCCCCACCGCCGGCGAGACCGCCGGGTTTGAAGGCGGCTGGAACTCGGGCCGCATCGGTATGGAGATCACCGGGACCTGGGCCGTTAACGCCCGGCGCAAGATCGATGCCTTCGCCTGGGATCTGGCACATCTGCCCCGGGAATTGCACCAGGCGTCGGCCCATGCGGCCGGGGGCATCGTGATTCCCAAGACCGCCCAGCATCCGGATGCCGCCTGGTCCCACGCGGCGTACCATCAGGGGGATCGCGCCCAGGAAATGTATGCGCGGGATGGCCTGAACGCGCCCATCATGCTGAAATGGGCGACTTCGCCGGCCTTTCTGGAACTGGAGGGGGCGCCCCCGCATCACTCGGCCCGGGTGGATGCCATGGCCTACTCCCGCAACCGGGACTTCTACTTTGCCCAGTGGACCGAAGTGCGCAACAAGGCGTTCAATCCCGAGATGGACAAGCTGATGACCGGAGAGCAAACGCCGGAAGATACAGCCCGGAACATGGCCCAGAAGGCCCAGGAGATTCTGGACGCCTGAAGTCCCGTGCCCTCTGTCCTGCATGGCTTGACCTGCGCGCGGGGCCGCGATGCCGTCAGCCGTGCAGGGCAGAATCATTGGCCCACCCCACCGCGTTGCCGGGCAGGTGCCGGGAGACGCCCATGCCGGCCGGTTTTGGGAAACCGTGTCGTTTGCTAAGATTCAGGTCGTGAAATCAACCCCATGGAGGCAGAAAATGGCCCAGATGCAACTTTCCCGCAGGAGGTTTCTGCAAGGTCTGTCCTGGCTGGGTGCAGGCACAGTGGTGGCCGCCTGCACTACCCCTTTGCCCGCTCCTGCAGGCACGGATGAGGGCGTGGCCGCCGCGCCCGCTCACATCCGCTTTGCCGGCTGGGGCAACACCGAGGAATTGACTCTCTACGAGAATATCGCCGCCGCCCACATGGAAGAGGATCCGAGCATCGAGATCGAGAACCTCGGATTCCCTTTCTCCGATTATGCGCAGAAGCTGTTTGCCTGGATCGCCTCCGGTGATCCCCCGGAAAACCTGCGCACGGGCACGCAGTTCTTCCCCACCCTGTGGGCCGATGATGTGTTGCTGCCTCTGACCGAATACTTCAATGCCGAAGCGGATTTTCTGGATGACGCGCAGTACATGACGGAGCTGTTTGACATCTACACCATGGATGACGACATGTTCGCGACCGTGATTGGGCCCAATGTCATGGCGGCGTACCTGAACCTGGACATGCTGGCGGAAGCCGGCCTGGAGTATCCCGCGGAAACCTGGACCTATGAGGACTGGGTGGCCATGGCCCAGGCCATGACCGGCGGCGAGGGCATCGACCGCACCTTCGGCTCCACCAATGCCTACTGGTGGATGGTATGGCAAGTGCAGCTGTGGGCCCGGGGCGGGGACCTCTTCGATCAGGTATACAACCCCACCACCTGTACACTGGACAGTGAAGCCATGGTGGCCACCTGCCGCTGGCACCAGGATTTGGTGCATACCCATCAGGTAGCCCCGACCGCCGGCGAGGCCGCCGGCTTTGAAGGCGGCTGGAATTCGGGGCGGATTGGTATGGAGATCACCGGAACCTGGGCGGTCAATGCCCGCCGCAAGATTGATGCTTTCAACTGGGATATCGCCCATCTGCCCCAGGACATGCATCAGGCCACTTCCCACCTGGCGGGCGGCATTGTCATCCCGAAGACCGCCCAGAATCCCGATGCGGCCTGGTCGCACGCGGCCTATCACATTGAGGACCGGGCCCAGGAGATGTATGCTATGGATGGCCTGAACGCGCCCATCATGCTGAAGTGGTCCAACTCGCCCACGTTCCTGGAACTGGAGGGGGCCCCTCCCCGCCACAAGATCCGGGTGGATGCCATGTCGTATTCACGCAACCGGGACTTCTACTTTGCCCAATGGACCGAGGTGCGCAACAAGGCCTTCAATCCGGAGATGGACAAGCTGATGACGGGGGATCAGACGCCGGAAGACACGGCCCGCAACATGGCCCAGAAAGCCCAGGAAATTCTGGACGGATAAGGCACGGAGCGGAAAGTCGGGGCCTGGGCACCCGGCGCCAGGCCGCCGGAACGATTCAGCCCTGCCTGTAGGGCAGGCCCGGACCCGACGACGGTCCGGGCCTGTTCCGGTCTACCACCTGCATGCAAAGGAATGGACTTGTGATTGGACGTCTTTTGGCTTCCCGCGGCCGGAATCTGACCCGCCGGGAAGCGCTG
>CAXXOQ010000211.1:0-74841 GCA_963664185.2 Caldilineaceae bacterium
GACCCAGGGTACATACTGGACAGCCAACTCAAACATGGGATTCTGCGCCCGAATCAAAAAAGGAACAATGGTCCTGCCGGCAACTGCGATCATTATAGACGATGGGTGCCAGCCGCACCACGATGAATCCGGCCAATTGCCGCGAGAATGGCACCCGCGAGACCGGGAGCCGCCTGCCCGCGCCAGTTCCGGGATCGGTCAATCGCGTTAGACTCCCGATTTGTCTTTGAGTACACTGAGACATCCACTTCGTTGCCACCAGAGACAGATATGTCATGTCCGAGCCTTTTGCCTCCCCCCAAACCGTCAGGCATGCCCTGGGGGAACAAGGCTACATTGCCACCGATGAGATTGCCACTGTCGTCTATCTGAGCCATGTGCTGGAAAAGCCCCTGCTGATTGAGGGTCCAGCTGGTGTGGGCAAAACCGAATTGGCCAAGGTGGTGGCCGGGGCGACCGGCCGCGAACTGCTCCGTTTGCAGTGCTATGAAGGCCTGGATGAAACCAAGGCTCTGTATGAATGGGAATATGCGAAACAGTTGCTCTACACCCAGTTGCTGCGCGACAAACTGCAGGATGTCCTGCAGGATACCCAGACCCTGGCTGCCGCGGCGGACCGGATTGCGGCGGAAGAGGATGTTTTCTTTTCCCTGCGTTTCCTGTTGCAGCGACCGCTGCTGAAAGCCATCATGCATGCCGAGCCGGTCGTGTTGCTGATCGACGAGATTGATCGTGCCGATGCCGAGTTTGAGGCCTTTCTGCTGGAAATCCTCAGTGATTTCCAGGTCAGTGTGCCGGAGATCGGCACCCTGCAGGCCCAGGTTCTGCCCATGGTGTTCCTGACCAGCAACAACAGCCGCGAATTGAGCGAAGCCCTCAAGCGCCGGTGTCTCTATCTGTTTCTGGACTACCCCACCCTGGCGCAGGAAATGGCGGTCGTGGAACTGAAGGTGCCGGAACTGGACCCTGCCCTGACGCGCCAGGCCGTGGAGATGGTACAGGGCCTGCGGCAGCAGGATTTGCGCAAGCGCCCCAGCATCAGTGAAACCCTGGACTGGGCCCGGGCCCTGCTGGCCCTGAATGCCAAGCGTCTGGATGCGAAGATCCTCAATGACACCCTGAGTGTCCTGCTCAAGCACGAACGGGATCAGAACCGGATTCAGGCCCGGCTCCCGGATGTCGGGCCGGACCGCGGTGATTCCTATGACGACCCCGATGATCCCTAACCAATGCACCGGCGGGGATACCGGTTAGCGGCCGGCACATCCCTGATCAGTGGGGAAGGCAGAACCATGGAAGATCGGATTATGCAGTTTGTCAAGGCGTTGCGGGCGGGCGGGGTTCCGGTCAGCATGGCGGAGACGGTAGACGCGGCCCGTGCCATTACCCATATGGGTATCCAGGATCGGAATCGCTTCCGGCTCAGCCTGCGGGCAGCCATGATCAAGCGCGGCAGTGATGTACCGCTCTTTGAGGAACTGTTCCCCCTCTTCTTTGATGGGGCGGAAGGTACGCCGCCCGACATGGAGGATCTGCTGGAGAACATGACCGAGGAAGAGGCCCAGATGCTGGCCCAGGCCCTGCGTCAGCTGCGCGCGGATTTGGCCCAAAGCCTGCAAAGGCTGATTCGCGGTGAAGCCCTGACGCCGGAGCAGCTGCAACAGCTGGCAGCCCTGACCGGTCTCAACCAGGCGCGCAATCTGAAATACCGGGACTGGATGGTGCGCCGCATGCAGCGGGCCCTCCAGCATGACAGTGTGCGCCAGGCCATGCAGGAGCTGTCGGAACTGCTGGCCAAAATTGGGTTTTCCAAGGAACGCCTGGCCCAGATGCGGGCCATGCTGCAGGCCAACATGGAAGCGGAAACGGAGCAACTGGATCAGTTCGCCGGCCAGCGCATCACCGAAAATATGATGGAGCGTCCGCCGGAGGCGGATGTGGATGCCCTGATGGAGGCGCCTTTTGGCTACCTGGATGAGGATGACATGAATGTGCTGCGCCGGGAGGTACGGCGTCTGGCCGCCATTCTGCGCAGCCGTATCGCGTTGCGCCAGAAACGGGAGAAGAGCGGTACGCTGGATCTGAAATCCACCTTGCGCACCAACCTGAAATATGGTTCCGTTCCGTTCCGGCTTACCTACCGCCAGCGCCAGAAGCAACCCAAGCTGGTGGTGATCTGTGACATTTCCACCTCCATGCGCTATTGCTCGGAACTCATGCTGAGTCTGATCCACGCCATGCAGGACCAGATTTCCAAGACCAATGCCTTTGCCTTCAACGATCATCTGGAATACATCACGCCCGACTTCGGTGCGGGCACAGCCCAGGAAGCCATCGAAACGGTGCTCATCCGGATGCCGCCCGGCCATTACAGCACGGATCTGGGGGGGAGTTTGCAGGAGTTCCAGCAACAGTATTACGACATGGTGAATCCCCAGACCACCCTGCTCGTGGTCGGTGATGGCCGCAACAATTACCGGGACCCTGCCCTCCGGATCTTTGTGGAAATGGCACGTCGCAGCCACCGGACCATCTGGCTCAATCCAGAGCCGCCCATGTTGTGGGGCACCGGCGACAGCGATATGCTGGAGTATGCCCCGCACTGTGATCATGTACTGCAAGTGCAGACCATGGCCGAGCTGACGGCCGCGGTGGATGAGCTGTGGAGCCGGCCTGCCCGTTGACGAGTCGGGCTTTCCCTTTTCACGCGCCTGGCTCCAATTTGCCCTACAATGTGATTTGGTCTCTTGTGTGTGTGGCATAAGGGATCGGATATGGCAAACGCTCAGGGATCAGGACGAGGACCGACAGACTCATGAGGATGCAGGCAGACTACATCTGGATGAACGGGAAAGTACTGCCGTGGGAAGAGGCGACGGTACATGTATTCGCTCATGCCCTGCACTATGGCACCAGCGCCTTCGAGGGGATCCGGGCCTACGAACTGCATGGCATTCCGCACCTGTTCAGGGCCAGGGAGCATTTTGAACGGCTGCTTTACAGTTGCAAGGTAATTCGCATGGAATCGCCGCTGGATGTGGACGCATGGCTCGAGGTGGCCAAAGCGGTACTCCGGGCCAACCGGCTCACGAACGCCTATATCCGGCCTCTGGTGTTCCGGGGGTACGAGACCCTGGGCGTGGATGGCCGTGGCTGTCCCGTGGACGCCATCCTGGGGGCTGTGCCCTGGGGACGGTATCTGGGCGCGGATTCGATCGAGAATGGGGTGGATGTACAGATCAGCAGCTGGACCCGCACGGCATCCAGCATGTTCAGTCCGCTGGCCAAGATCGGGGGGCAATACGTCAACAGCCAGAATATCGTGATGGAAGCCAAGGACAATGGCTTCACGGAAGGCATCGCCCTGGATTCCCGGGGTTTTGTCTCGGAAGGCAGCGGGGAGAACATCTTCGTGGTGCACCAGGGCGCGATCTACACCCCGCCCCTGGCCAATTCGGTACTGAATGGCATCACGCGGGACTGTACCATCACCCTGGCGCAGGCCAAGGGCTATGAAGTCAAGGAACAGGCGATCCCGCGGGAAATGCTGTATCTGGCGGACGAAATCTTCTTTTCCGGCACCGCGGCGGAGATCACGCCGGTACGATCGGTGGATCGGTTGCCCGTGGGGAACGGCCAACGGGGCCCCATCACCGCCGATATCCAGTCGGGATTCTTCGGTATCGTGGAAGATGGCATGGAAGATACCTACGGCTGGTTGACACCGGTACCGTTGACGTAGATAGGGGGATCTTGCGGGTATATGCCGGTGCTGCAAAAGGCCGTGTCTGATGCGATATATGTGCGTCGGCCCGGCCTCCGTCCCCTGAAACTGGATCTGTATCTTCCGGTCCATGGCAAGCCGGTCCCCCTGCTCATCTGGATACACGGCGGCGCCTGGCTCCGTGGCGACAAGGACGATCCGCCCTTGCTGGCCCAGCTGGATACCCAATGGGCCCTGGCCAGCATTCAGTATCACTTCAGTCCGGAAGCCCGGTTTCCGGCCCAAATCCATGCCTGCAAGGCCGCGGTGCGCTGGTTGCGGGCCCATGCCGAGGCCTATGGCCTGGAGACCCGCCGCATCGGGGTAATGGGGGCCTCCGCCGGGGGGCACCTGGCGGCACTGCTGGGCGCAAGCAACGGCAATGCCGACATGGAAGGCGATTGGGGCGATTATCCTGATCAGTCCAGCGATGTGCAGGCCGTGGTGGACCTCTTTGGTCCCACCGATTTCCGGCGCATGCTGGATCATGCAACCGCGATGGATCACCGTGCGGCGGATTCCCCCGAAGGTCTTCTGTTGGGACAGGCCATTGAGGAAGTACCCGACCGTGTTCAACGCGCCAATCCCATAACGTACCTCTCGGCCCAATCCTGTCCTTTCCTGATTTTGCATGGCAAGCAGGACGATATCATTCCCTGGCAGCAAAGCCAGTTGCTGGATTCCGCTCTGCGGCAAGCCGGAATCGAGAGCGAGCTTTGCTTGCTGGAGCAGGCCGGACATGGCGGCGCAGCCTTTCACGAAGCCAAACCACGACAGCACATGCTCGCCTTTCTGTCGCGCCATCTGCAAGACGGCTAATACCTGTTACAGGTTGGCCAAGGCAATATGCTGTTCCCCGCCAATTGGATCTCCCTCCGGTGTCTTTACCCACAGAATCGGTAAACCACTGGCATTGACAGCCAACACCCGCGCCGTTGCAACCGCTCAGGGCTGTGACCCAAAGCAGAACACTACGGGAAGGATCGGGTCCAGGTTATGGAGTGGCCGCCAGCCGGCAACGGCCCTGTCCAGCCTCCCCGGCACCACAGGGGACTGGTGCTATAATGGGGTTACAGGAGGCAGAAGACGCATGGCGCTGACGGGATACAAGGCCGATTCCCCCATGGGGACACCATCCCTGGTGGATGGGATCCGGTATCCGTCCGACGATGGGGAACCGATGGCAGATACCGAACTCCAGTACTATGCCATTACGGACACCGTCTTTGCCCTCTGGATGCATCTCCGTTGGCTGAGGCGGACGGGCACGGTCCGGGGCAACTGTGCCCTGTACGGCAATCCCGATGACCTCACGGACTATGTGGCACCAGATGTCCTGTTCGTCTTTGATGTACGTGTGCCGGCCGAGGAAGGATATGCGCCCTGGGAACATGGGAAGGTGCCGGACATGGTCATGGAAATGGCTTCACCGTCTACGTACCGGCAGGACCTTGACGCCAAATGGACGCGGTATGCTGCCCTGGGCATTGCGGAGTATTGGCAATATGATCCGCACCACCGCTACCTGCCGGCGGCCCTGATGGGATGGCAGTTGCAGGGGGGGACCTATGAACCCATTCCTCTCCGATATGACGCAGGGCGCCAGGCGCAGATTGGTTTCAGTCGGATCCTGGGTACGGACTGGGGGCTGGTCCGCGAGACGGGGGCCTTGCGGCTGTGGAACGCGATAGCGCAGACCTGGTATCTGACGGACCGCGAGGCGGAAGAAGCGCAGCGCCGGGAAACCGCCCGGGCTGATGCGGAGGCCGCCCGGGCCGCCCGGGCCGAAACCGAGATCTCACGGTTGCAGGCCCTGTTACGGGCACATAAGATCGACACCGGTGACTCCTGACAGGAAAATGTTCTTGCGCTGGGTGTGGTAAGGACAAATCACGGGCACCACCGCAAGATTGTCCGCGTGCGAGCCCAAGGACATCGGTGACAGCAACCTGCTCCCATCCCGGCAAGGGCATCCGAGAGATGCATTCGTCTGTCCGGCTGCGACTCAGTCCGATCATTGTTGACAATCGGGTTCCCGTCTGCCATGGGGGAAGGTCCGGGCAAACATGAAATCTGTCAACCCAGGGCAACAGATGGTGCATGGGGACCAGAATACGCTGGTGCACATGGATCAAGGCCCGGACGGGCTGCTCTGATCTTCACGGTGGGGTAGGTGATTGTTGCGCCGTGGTCCTGCGGGTCAAGGAAGGCGGTGGCAAAGGCACATGGAGGGCAGTGTCTGACCCCTCGGATTTGAGGTACACCATCCACGCCTGTCCTTCAGGTAAGTGTATCCCTGCCGGTGCGATTTCCCGATCGTGCGAAAACATCAACTTGACACGCCCTGGCTTGCCTGTCCCTGGCAGAAGCCTGACTGGGACAAGAACCGGCCTGCATTTGCCCAATCGCCAGGCAATGCATACAATAGGAAGCACGCAAGGTTGCGAATCCGCGCTGGCGGTTTTGGGGCCGACCTGGTGCCTCCCGCAACAGGTGTTGCCCGAAGGCCCTGCCTGACATGCGCAACCGCATCTCACGTTTCTGCAGAGGAGTTCGCCCCCATGTTACCCCCACGAAATCGACTGAATCGACGCCAGTTTCTGGCTCTGACCGGCACCTCCGTGATCGCCGCGGGCTTGGCCGCGTGCGCACCGCCGGCCGCCGCACCGGCCGCCACCGGGGAAGAGGCCATGGCCGAACCGGTGAATCTGCAATTTGTCACCAACCACAGTTCCGTGGAAATCCCCTTCTTTCAGCAGGTGGTGGACAACTTCACGGAAGAGCACACGAATGTCACGATTGAGTTGCTGAATGTTACCCAAGAGTATTACACCACCATCAACACGCAGGGCGTGGGCGGTGACCTGCCTGACATTTTCTACACCCGTACCTTTGATGTCGTGCCGTATGCCTCCAAGGAATGGACCATCAATCTGCAGCCGCTGATCGAAAGGGACAATATTGACACCAGCGACTTCTGGGAAGCGGAAGTTACCCAGATGGTGTACAAGGGTGATCTCTATGCCCTGCCGTATGACTTCTCCAATCTGGCGGTCACCTACAACGAGAATCTGTTCCTGGAACTGGGTCTGGACATTCCGGATGGGAGCTGGGACTGGGAAGGCCTCAAGGAGGTGGCGAGCCAACTGGTCCTGGAGGAGGATGGCCGCCAGACGCGCTGGGGCTTTGTCCTGCATCCCTGGCCCTGGGTCTGGGTAGGCATTATTGGCGCCAACGGGGGCCGTATCCTGAATGAGGATCAGACGGAATGTGTCCTGCTTTCCGATGCCAACATTGAAACGTTCGAGTTTGTCAAGAGTTTGCGCACGGAAGGCATTGCCCCAGAAGCCGGTGCCATGCCCCAGGGCGTAGAGGGCTTTTCGGCCGGCTTGCTGGGCATGACGACCATGGGGTCCTGGGCGACGCAGTGGCGGCGCGAGATCATCGGGGACAAATTCGTATTTGATGTCGTGCCCTATCCTTTCGGTTCTGAAGGGCGGCGTGCCGTGTCCGCGGCGGGCGGGGCCTGGGGCATTGCCAAGAATTCCCCCCACCAGGAGACTACCTGGCAGTTCAATGTCCACCTGACGAGCACCGAATCGACCAATATTCTGATTTCGGAACCCGTCCGCAGCATTCCGGGCCGCAAGTCTTCCGTGCCCGCCTGGAACGAGGCGGCTTCCCGGGGTGATCTGCCGCCCCGCAACGTGCAGGTCTTCGCGGATCAGATGGAAGATGCCTATGCCGAACCTTTCCCGGTATATTGGAAAGATCTGCAGAATGTCTGGCACAATCGTGTTTCCCCTCTGATTTCGGGGGGTGGAGACGACATGGCCGTTGAGGAGGTTCTGACCACCGTGCAGGACGAAATCAACGACATTATCGCCATTTCTGACCTGTAACCTATCTTTGCCGTGACCTAACCCGGCAGGCCCGCCGTATGCGTGGGCCTGCCGGATGTCCATTGCCTGATTCCTGTGGCCATCCTGCCTGCAACCAAGAAGTCCCGGCGCGAAGCCCTGGAGGGCTATCTCTTCCTGTTGCCCTGGCTGTTGGGCTTCATACTCTTTACCGCAGGTCCCCTGCTCGCCTCGCTGTATCTGGGCTTTACCACGTTTCGCGGCAGCGGATTTCCCAAATGGGTAGGCCTGGCCAATTTTGTGCGCCTCTTTACCGAGGATGAGGTGTTCTGGCAGTCCGCCAAGGTAACGGCCCTGTACGCCCTGGGTTTTCTGCCGCCCGGGATGGTGCTGGGATTCAGCATTGCCCTGCTCATGAATCAGCGGGTAAAGGGCGTCAGCATATTTCGTACCATCTATTATCTGCCTTCCGTGATCACGGGCGTGGCGGTAGCGGTCCTGTGGGGATTTGTCTTCCACCGGGAATTTGGGGTCCTCAACAATCTGCTGGCCCTGGTGGGGGTAGAACCCATTTCCTGGCTCTTTGATACCCAGTGGGTGCTGGTGGCCTTTATCATCATGGGCTTGTGGGGGGTGGGTGACGGCATGATCATCTACCTGGCCGGTCTGCAGGGCATTCCGACCGAACTCTATGAAGCGGCCTCCATCGATGGTGCCCCGCGTTTGCGCCGTTTCTGGAATATCACCATCCCCATGATGTCCCCCACCCTGTTCTTCGTGCTGGTCACGGCCCTCATCAAGACCTTCCAGATTTTTACTACCGCATTTGTCATGACGCGGGGGGGCCCCAATTACGGTACCTATTTCTTCAGTGTCAATATTTACTTCACGACCTTCCAGTCCTTGCGTTTCGGCTATGCCTCGGCCATGGCCTGGCTGCTGTTTTGCCTGATTTTCGCCCTGACCCTGTTGCTGTTCCGCTCGGCCAAATGGTGGGTCTTCTATTCCGGGGGCACTGAGGAAACCACATGACCGCCGATACCCAATTCGGTCCCGGACGCCCGGACAGCGATCACGAATCCGGACCACCGATGGGACTGCCGGAAAAGGCAGTTACCTATTTCATCATCCTGCTGGGCACGGTCGTGTTGATGATTCCGTTTGCGTGGATGGTATCCACCAGCCTGAAACCGCTGGATGAGGTCTATGAGTACCCCATTGTCTGGGTTCCCTCCCGGCTGGTCCTGGAGAACTATGCCGATGTCTTTCGGCATGTACCGTTCGCCCGCTACCTCTGGAATTCGGCCTACCTGTCTACCATGGGCATTATCGGCAACATCCTGGGCAGTTCCCTGGCCGCTTTCAGTTTTGCCCGGCTGCGCTTCCCGGGCCGCACGTTCTTCTTCATTATCATGCTCAGTACCATGATGGTACCGGTGTGGGTCACGATGGTGCCCACGTTTATCCTGTTCTCCCGTCTGGACTGGCTGGATACCTATCTGCCCATTCTGGTGCCGGCCTATTTTGCCGTGCCTTTCTTCACGTTTCTGCTGCGCCAGTTCTTCATGGGCATTCCGCTGGAGATGGAGGAAGCCGCACGGATTGATGGGTGTTCCACCCTGGGGGTCTTTATCCGCATCTTCATGCCCCTGTCCCTGCCTGCCCTGGCCACGGTGGCCATCTTTTCCTTCTTCTTTTACTGGAACGACCTGCTGGGACCCCTGATTTACCTGCGCACCCAGCTCAAGTTCCCGGTAGCCATGGGCATTTCCTCCTTCCAGAGTGAGCAGTATGCCAATTTCGCCCTGATGATGTCGGCGGCCACCATGGCGCTGATACCCATGCTGGTGGTTTTCTTCTTTGCCCAGCGCCTGTTCATCCAGGGCGTGGTCATTACAGGGGTAAAGGGATAGTGGCGCCTGTATGCCAGCCCAATTCATTTGGGCTGGCGGCGACCCTGATGACAGGCCAGAGCAAGGCGGTGTCGTTTTCCCCACCGTAGCGATGAAACTTGTCACAGGTCCGTCTGGCGGGAGAGGAAACGTATCCGCATACGTGTGCCCGTGACCGTAACCGGCACGCCTGCTTCCCGTGGATCCTGCAAGGGCTCCAGGACTGCCCGCACCGATGCCGCAATGTGATCCGGCTGCCAATGGCTGGCCTGGACCTGGCTCACACGGGGACCGGTAGCGGTAGCCGTGAACAGCCGTGCGCCCAATCCGGATCGAGGGTCACACGATGTATGCGTGGTGGTGTGCCCATGCCCTCAAATGTAGCGCTGTGGCCCTGGCGACATCAACATCAGACCCGTGAATGGACGGCCAGCCTTCACGTTGCAACCTGATCCCCCACCTTGGTGACAGGTGCATAGCGATTCGTCAGGATTTTGTAACGCCTGGTGGCCACGGTTTCTGTTGTCCGGGAGTCCGCCTGTCCCGTGCGGTCACGCGGAGGGCAACAGGATGCTGTCGATCGGGGCCAAGGATGTATCTGTGCCACCGTACAACCGCCTGCCGCTTGTGCATGTCCCAAACCCGGAGGGATGGACGGTTGCCTGGCGGGAATTCGGGCATGGAAGGAAGTTGGGCCTGCCTGCGGCAAGGGCCGAGGGGTTTTCCGGGTGCATATTCGCCTGGGCGCACCGAGGCTTGTATACTTGGGATGGATGGCAATGACAGGGTGCGGTTCCGGGGAGCCGCCAAGACGGAATGACGGATGTGATGACCAGATACAATCCCGCCGAAATTGAATCCAGGTGGCAAGCCGAATGGCAAGCCCAAGGATTTTATGCTACCTGTGAGGACCCCAGTCGTCCCAAGTGGTATGCCCTGACCATGTTGCCCTACCCTTCGGGGGATCTGCATGTGGGACACTGGTTCGCCATGACACCCAGTGACACCGCGGCCCGCTTCAAGCGCATGCAGGGCTACAATGTGTTCTTCCCCATCGGCTTTGATGCCTTTGGGCTGCCCGCCGAAAACGCGGCTATCCAGCGGGGCATCCACCCCCGGAAATGGACCTACAGCAATATTGACAACATGCGGCGGCAACTGCGGCAGATGGGCGCCATGTGGGCCTGGGATCGCGAGGCTGTGACCTGTGAACCCGGCTACTACAAGTGGTCCCAATGGTTCTTCCTGCGCATGCTGGAAGAAGATGTGGCCTATCGGGAGTTTGCCCCGGTGGACTGGTGTCCCAGCTGCAATACCACCCTGGCCCGGGAGCAGGTCTGGGGCGAAGACAAGCATTGCGAACGCTGTGAAACGCCGGTGATCAAGAAGGAACTGGAACAGTGGAAATTCCGCATCACCCGCTACAGTGAGGAACTCCTGCAGGATCTGGAGACCCTGGACTGGCCCGATCCCGTGCGCATCATGCAAACGAACTGGATTGGCAAGAGTGTAGGCGCCCAGGTGGTGTTTCACACGGAGGACGGCGATCCGATCGAGATCTTCACGACGCGGCCCGATACGCTCTGGGGCGCCACCTTCATGGTGCTGGCGCCGGAACATCCTCTGGTACGCAAGGTGACCACCCCCGCGCGGTGCGCCGCGGTAGAGGCGTACCAGGCCAGGGTGTCCCGGCTGAATGAAACTGTACGCGGCGACATGACCCGCGACAAGACCGGAGAATTCACAGGCGGCTACGCCATCAATCCGGTCAACGATGCCCGCATCCCCATCTGGATTGCAGACTACGTCATGATGGATTATGGCACCGGGGCCATTATGGCGGTGCCGGGCCATGATGAACGGGATTTTGCCTTTGCCCGGCAGTGTGGCCTGGATATCGTGCGCGTGATCACCGGGCCGGATGGTGCGACCGGTGAGTTGCAGGAAGCCTGGGCCTCCCAGGCGGAAGGTCACATGATCAACAGTGGCGATTTTGATGGCACGCCGGTCAGCGAAGCCGCAGACCGGGTGACAGCGTGGCTGGAAGACACGGGGCGGGGCCAGCGCCAGGTGAATTATCGGCTGCACGACTGGCTGATTTCACGCCAGCGCATGTGGGGGACGCCCATTCCCATTGTCTATTGTCCGGATTGCGGGACGGTGCCCGTACCCTATGCGGACCTGCCGGTCACACTGCCTGAAGACACCGAATTTCGGGCTACCGGCGAGAATGCACTGCTGTTCAGCGAGGAATTCCTGCATGTTGCCTGTCCGCAATGCGGCGGGCCGGCCCGTCGCGAAACGGACACGATGGATACCTTCATGTGTTCCAGTTGGTATCAATATGCCTATGTGGCCCCCTACTGGCAGGATGACCGTCCCCTGGCGCGGGATGACAAGCCGTGGGATCCTGTTGCCGGCCAGTACTGGCTGCCGGTCGATCAGTATACGGGTGGCATTGAACATGCCACCATGCATCTGCTGTATACGCGTTTCTTTACCAAGTTCCTCCGGGATATCGGGGTCGTCGATTTCGACGAACCCATGCTGCGCCTCTTCAATCAGGGGATCATCCTGGGCGCGGACGGGGAAAGAATGTCAAAGAGCCGGGGCAACGTTGTGGATCCTGACGACATTGTCGGGGCATACGGGGCCGATGTCGTGCGTGGCTATCTGATGTTCATTGGCCCCTGGGATCAGGGCGGTCCCTGGGATCCGCAGCGCATCGAGGGGATCAACCGTTTCCTGCATCGCGTCTGGGCGGTGATCATGGAACCGGCCGGTTCGGGCCAGGGCCGACCAGGTGATGCGCAGGCCCTGGAACAGAAGCTGCATGCGACCATCCAGAAGGTTACCGAAGATCTGAATCATTTCCGGTTCAATACCGCCATCTCGGCGCTGATGGAGCTGAACAATCATCTGATGAAGGAACGGGAATCCGACCTGCGGCACAGTGATCTGTGGCATGATGCCATCGCGGGCATGGTATTGCTGATGGCCCCCTTCTTCCCGCACATCAGTGAAGAACTGTGGCAGCAAACCGGGCACGAGGGCAGTGTGCACCTGCAGTCCTGGCCCGACTTTGATCCGGCCAAGGTGCAGGCGGAAGAAATCGAACTGGTGGTCCAGGTCAATGGTCGTGTACGGGCCACCCTGTCCGTGGCCCGTGGCCTGCCGGAAGATGCCGTGCAGACCCAGGCGCTGGCGCATCCGAATGTGCAGGCCCATCTGGCCGATGCCCAGATCCGGCGGGTCATTGTCATTCCCGACAAACTTATCAATCTGGTGAGCTAGTGGCTGCGCCTGTGACGGAAAGGAATGATCGTGGACAATGCCTGCCTCTTTTGCCGTATCGTCAAGGGTGAAATCCCGGCGGATATCCTGTTTCAGGACGATCTGGTGACCGCGTTCCGGGATATCAACCCGCAGGCCCCGGTCCATGTCCTGGTGATTCCCAATCGCCACACGGCCAGTCTGGCGGACATGAGTGGCGCGGATGCCACAACGCTGGGACGCATGGTGGATGTACTCAACCGCCTGGCAGAGGCGGAAGGGGTGGCCCAATCGGGATTTCGCGTACTGGTCAACACCGGACCGGATGCCCATCAGGAAGTACACCACACCCATTTTCACCTTTTGGGTGGTCGTCGCCTGGGGCCCATGCTGGCTGCCTGACTCCTTGGACAGCTGTGGTCGTCAACGAGATTCATATATTGGCAATCCTGGAAGGAACTGGTGCCATGGATGGGGGCAAGGGCAATTTGAAGAAAGCGGCATTGGCGTATTCGGGGGGACTGGATACCAGTGTCATCGTTCCCTGGCTGCGCAACAACTACGGTTGTGAAGTGGTCTGTTTCTGTGCCAATCTGGGACAGGAAGAGGAACTGGAGGGACTGGAAGAGAAAGCCCTGGCTTCCGGCGCTTCCAAGTGTTATGTCCGTGATGTGCGTGCGGAATTCCTGACCGACTTCGTGTTTCCCACCTTGCAGGCGGGGGCCATTTACGAGAAGGACTACCTGCTGGGCACCTCGATGGCCCGGCCCCTGATTGCCAAGCATCTGGTGGAGGTAGCGCAGCTGGAGGGATGCGATGCCATTGCCCACGGGGCCACAGGCAAGGGCAATGATCAGGTGCGGTTTGAATTGACGGTCATGGCCCTGGCGCCCCACCTCCGGATCGTGGCGCCGTGGCGGGAATGGACCATCCGGGGACGCCAGGATGCCCTGGAATATGCCGAAGAGTACAACGTACCGGTCAAGGCCACCGCGGATCGTATCTACAGCCAGGACACGAATCTCTGGCATCTGAGTAACGAGGGCGGACCCCTGGAAGATCCCTGGCACGAACCCCCGAAGGATATGTACGAGTGGACCACGGACCCGGAAGATGCCCCGGACGTCCCGGAATATGTGGAACTGGGCTTCGAAAAGGGCATTCCCTGTGTCCTGAACGGACAGCCCCGGGACCCGGTGACGCTGGTCCGGGAATTGAACGCGGCAGGCAACCGACACGGGGTGGGCCGCGTGGACCTGGTGGAGAACCGTCTGGTGGGCATGAAGAGCCGGGGGGTGTATGAAACGCCCGGGGGTACCATTCTGTACCGGGCCCACAGTGCCCTGGAACAGCTGTGCCTGGACAAGGAAACCCTGCACTACAAGCAACAGATTGCGCTGAAGTTTGCGGATCTTGTGTACAACGGCCAGTGGTACACGCCCCTGCGGGAAGCCCTGACCGCGTTTGTGGACACGACGCAGCGCACCCTGAGTGGTACTGTACGTCTCAAACTGTACAAGGGCAACGTGATTTTGGCCGGACGCAAGAGCCTTCACAGCCTTTACCGGGAAGACTATGTCACCTTTGAAGAAGATGACGTCTACAACCAGCAGGACGCGGAAGGCTTCATCCGGCTGTTTGGCCTGCCCCTGAAGGTACAGGCCCTGGTGACTCAGGCAGAATCCGCATAGGAACCGGCACGTCCCGCGGATGCCCCACGGGATGTGTCTGACAGGAGCTTTCACACAAACATACACGAGGTGCCATATGGCTGTCGGGGGTGAATTGGGATTCAGTGGCCAGGATGCCGTGGTGCCGGGTTTTGATACGGTCGGCATCGCGTCCGGAATCAAGGCAGATGACCAACTCGATCTGTCGCTTATTGCCAGTCCTGCGCCCTGCACGGCGGCGGCCACCTTTACCCAGTGCAAGTTTCCGGCGGCGCCTGTTCTCTACGACAAGCAGGTGCTGGCCCTGAACGCAACAGGCATCCATGGCGTGGTGGTGAACAGTGGCTGCGCCAATGCCTGCACAGGACCACAGGGCATGGCCAATGCCCGCCTGATGGCGGAAGCCCTGGAACGCGAGCTGGGCAGTTCGGATCACTCCGTGCTGGTTATGAGCACGGGCGTGATCGGAGTCCAGTTGCCCATGGACAAACTGCAGGCTGGCATTCCGACAGCCGTGCAGTCGCTGCAGGCCGACGGCTGGCATGATGCCGCCCGCGGCATCATGACGACCGACACCTTTCCGAAACTGTATACCCAGGCGTTTGCGCTGGAGAATGAGGAAGTCCGCATCTCGGGCATTTCCAAGGGTGCAGGCATGATTCATCCCGATATGGCAACCATGCTGAGCGTGATGGTCACCAATGCATCCGTGAGTGCACCGGTACTGCAGGAGGCGCTCTCTACGGCGATCCGGAGCAGTTTCAACTGCATCAGCGTGGATGGCGACACCAGTACCAACGACACGGTATTGTTACTGGCCAACGGGACTGCCCAGGCCCCGCATATAGACAGGGCGCGTGGCCCCCTGTACGAGGCCTTCCTGGATGAACTCACGGTGGCCAGTCAGGCTCTGGCGCAGGCTATTGTGCGGGATGGCGAGGGTGCCACCCGTTTGGTCGCCATTACCGTGGAAGGTGCGGTGTCCGAGGCCGATGCCCATGCCGCGGCCCGTTCCGTGTCGGTCAGCCCCCTGGTCAAACCGCGTTCTATGGGGGCGACGCCAACTGGGGCCGCATCCTGTGTGCGGCGGGCAATTCCTCCGCGGAAATTCGGCCCGAAACGACCGATCTGTTCATACAGGCCGAGGACAAGCCGGAATTGCAACTGGTGGCCAGTGGCACACCCACCAACTATCGGGAAGAAGAGGCGGCGGCCATCTTTGCCGCTACGGAAATCGATGTGCGGGTGAATCTGGGCTTGGGTGCCGGGAAGTCAACCGTGTGGACCTGTGACTTCAGTCACGACTATGTCACCATCAATGGGGATTATCGTACCTGAGGTATCCGGCAGGCGGCGCCAGTTGGCTTGATCGCATGGTCCGGGCAAATGGCTCGAGCGGGTGCCTGGCGTCATGTATCAGGATGTTACCCGTCACCAGTCAGCCTACCTGTCCACGTACCTGACAGCGTCAGGTTGCTGTGTCCCGCCTGCCTTGTGACACGGTCCAGGTGGTTGCATGCGAACAGGAACGGGACCATAGGCACGGAGAAACCTGGCCGGGGAAGTGAGACGGCCGGGTACAGCCGGAAAGCAGCAGAGGAATATGACCACCGTTGATTCCCGGCATGGCTGAATCACGGCTGGCAGACACGGGATCGGAGATGCTGTTGCGGTGCCGGCGCGGGTCCTTGGGTGTTCCGGTACCTTGGTGTTGGTCCCAGGGCAACCACAAAGTCGAAAAGCATCGTAAGAGATTAGACCATGGTTCAGTATGTCTGGCATAGGGACGCTGGCCTGAATTGTTCCTGGCAACCTTCCCCAGAGGCCATGGTTGTCCCATAGAGCCCCTTTTGGGTACGCAGATAGCCTTGCTCCTGAGTTGAAATTCAAACTTTGCGGTTGCCTTGGTATTGGTCCCCAGGGCTATCGCAATTTTGAATGTATGGCTATGGCGACAATACCGAAAGGAGATAGGCCTCATTCCCGCCAGACTGATTGCGTTGGGCAGCGATGCCACCCGTAGCTGTCGGCTCCTGACAGGAGCCGATGCAAGGCCAACTGACGCAGGACGGCCCTGTGGTGTGCTGCCTGCCCCATACGAATGCGGCTTTCCTGCTCGCGAAAGGTCATGTCCAGGGTCCCGGGCACGGCATATGCTTGATGTCCCAACATCCCGCACGACTCCCCACGATGTGCGTGCATGGGAGTAGGCGGGACAGAAATTACTGGGTTTCTGTCATGGTGCCGGTCTGGCCAAGTGCGGGTTCCCGTCTGTCCGTGCCCCTTGTCCACGGTTGGATGACAGGTATGGAGGCAAGGGTGCTGTACAACTGGTGGCCCTTGCGCCACATCGCGGGTCTTGAAGCCAAACTCCAGCAGCTTATGACTGACGCTTGGATTTCACTTCATCCGTGTGAGGTTGATTGTTCTTCCTTGTCAATGAAAGTACCTTTACGTTGTGCGGGTTTAGCACATGCCATCGCTGGCCCGAATGCTCCAAGTCTCCTTCCAGGATTATCAGTGCTTTTTCGTCATGAGCCTGGATAGCGAGGTGGTAATCTGACCGGTTCAGAACAACCTTGACAGACCTCTCCTGATCTTCAATGGATGTACGCAGAGTAATGGTCCCGTCGGTCTCCACTTCCTCACGACTCAGTCTTTCCACAACGCCAAATAACTTAACACCAAATTGGGGCTCTCGTCCGCGGAATAATCGGGCGGCCTCTTGCAGAATGGAGGCATCTGCCTTGGCAAAATTATAGAGGTTCCGGGCCGTTTTGGTTGGGCGTGTCCTGGCCCAAGTCAGACTGATATCCAAAGTGGGAAATGGTGTGATTAGTTTAACCAGGGCTTCGCATAGATTAGCACTTGCACCCGCAGGAATGGCTTGATAGAAGGCATCGCTCGCTCCTCCTACCGTTTGTTCTGTCGCCTCTCTCGTAGCAGCCAGAGCTTCCGCCAAGCGCAGGGTTATGCGCCGCTCAAGTGGCTCAGATTCAGATACCCAGTCCTCGCCCAACAGGGGTTGCATAGGTGGCATAGGTGGTGGCACCACTGGAGGCAACAATGTCAGGCCGAAACTGCCATGTTCGGTCTGTCCCAAATGAACATGTTCCAGAAAATCACTGGCTTCTTTGTTGGCACCAGGGCGATAAAGGGGCTTCGGGTCCTGTAACGAACAAGCCGTCGCCAGGAGCATGTCACGAGCCCCATGTATGAGATCAATCCCGTCGTTCACCATCACACTGCCAGCTTCAGCACCGTTGACCCGTATTCGAATAACATCGCGGTCTGCCGTTACCAGATCGCGGTACAGGGAAGTCTCATCTACCTCGGCGACCTCCGCCAAGATTCCGACAAGCTGTGACACCACATCAGCATAGTCATCGAGTTGTTGTGTCCGAGGCAGGATAATCTCCGGCAGTTCTTCCCCCGCATATATGTCGGAATGATCGCCGTAGCTCTCGGTCTTGACCCAACCGGCAGCATGGGCATAGGCCGACAGGGCTACAGGAGTAACTGCCATTAAGACGGCCCGCTTCTGGATTTTTCCATTAGCCATTGCAGGCTTTCGACATCAAACAGATTCTGCTCAGGGATTCGGACAGTGATAGTCTCTTGATTGGAGACTTCCTTGTATCCCTTCAAACTCAACCAATAGGCTCGGTGCCGCAGCACAAGTTCATCCTCCGTGATAGTCATCCATTGGTCCTTGTCATGGGGCAAATCAAGCACCACAAGTAGCCGAGGTGTTTGTGTTTTGGCGATGAGCAAATCGTAGTTGTGGCGCTTCAAACGGAAACCACGGGAAGCCTCTTGCGGTTTTCCTAAATTGATTGTAGCTTTCAATTGAAGATCCAACGCAGGCCGCATCTTTTCCCCGCTTGAATCCGCAAATCAATGCCATCTCTGTCTATTTCCGGAACAGATACTACATAGCCTGCTCTTGTAGCTACAGCACGTACATAGACATTGGACAGAGCTTCTTCCTCATCAGCCATCGTCAACAAACTGTCGTCCATATGCCAGTATCCAATCGCTCCATGCCAGACTTAGACGAAGTCTAGGCCGAAACCTGCGTGCGTGAACTCAAACCACTTCTCTTGATACAGTCTGTTTATTGTTCGCCATAGGCAGAAGGTACTGCTGGGTCAAACACATGGCACAACCTTGGAGCAAATGGGGGCTCTGTACAGTGTGGCGCGACAGGCATGGGGGCTACCTGTGCACGCCAGCGTCGTTACAGGATCTGCTCCAAAAACATCCGGGTCCGTTCGGCCTTGGGTTTGTGGAAAAACTGGTCCGGCGTGCCAATCTCGACGATCTCGCCCTCGTCCATAAACACAAGGCGGTCCGCTACCTCGCGGGCGAAACCCATCTCGTGCGTCACGACCAGCAGCGTCATGTCGGACCGGGCCAGATCCAGCATGACATCCAGGACTTCCTTGATCATTTCGGGATCGAGGGCAGACGTGGGTTCGTCGAACAGCATGATCTTGGGATTCATGGCCAGGGCGCGGGCGATGGCCACCCGCTGCTGCTGGCCACCGGACAGTTGCCCCGGATATTTGGTGGCCTGTTCCGGAATCCCCACCCGGTCCAGCAGGCGCATGGCCGTTTCCTCGGCCTCGGCCTTCTTGATTTTACGCACCTGGATGGGCGCCAGCGTGATGTTCTGCATCACCGTCAGGTGCGGAAACAGGTTGAAGCTTTGAAACACCATGCCGATTTCCCGCCGTACTTCATGTACGTTCTTGAGATCGTTGGTCAACTCGATGCCATCCACAACGATTTGGCCCTGCTGATGCTCCTCCAGGCGATTGAGCGTGCGAATCAGGGTGGACTTGCCTGATCCGGAGGGGCCCAGGATGACAATGACTTCGCCGACCCGGACCTCCAGATTGATGTTGTCCAGGACCTGGAATTCACCGAACCACTTGTTTACGTTGTGGCAGGTCACGATGATATCGGAAGCAGTATTCGTCACGGGGGGTTTCCCTCCTACCAGGTGGGACAGAAATCCGGGATGGTGCGTCAGCTAGCGTTCCGTGCGCAGGCGATCTTCCAGTTTGCGCGCGCCGTACGACAGGCCGTAATTCAATACCCAATACAGCAAGCCAATGAAAAAATAGACTTCCCGGTGGGTGCCCAGGAATTTCGGGTTGGATATCACGGTTTTGCCGATGCCCAGGAGGTCGAACATGCCGACCAGCGATACCAGGGTGGTGTCCTTGAACAGGGAGATGAATTGGCTGACCGTGACCGGAATAATGGCTTTGAGGGCTTGGGGCAGGATGATGAAAACCATGCGCTGCACCTGATTCAGGCCCAGGGCCCGGGCCGCCTCGTCCTGTCCCTTGGGCAGGGATGCCAGGCCCCCGCGCACGTTCTCGGCGACATAGGCCGCCGAGAAGAACGTGATCGCCACAAACACACGCACAATGGATTCCACACTGGGGAAGTCGGCCGGCAAAAACAGCTGCAGCATGGTGATGGACATGTACAGCAGACTGATCAGCGGCACCCCGCGGATGGCCTCAATATAGATGATGCAGAGGATCCGCAACACGGGCAAGGTGGAACGGCGGCCCAAAGCCAGCAGAATGCCGAAGGGGTAGGACACCACAATCCCGGATATGGCCAGCAAGACCGAAAGCGTCAGGCCTCCCCACAGGCGGGTGTGCACCAGCTGGAAACTGCCGGTTTCCCCAAAGCCCCGCAACAGGATATAGCAGATGGGGATGGCCAAAATCAGCAGGTTCAGGGTAATCTGCGACATATAGGTGCGGGGCCCATACCGCGCCAGCACAAAACCCAGCACTATCACCGCGCTGGCCAGGAGCAGGCCCCCACGCTGGGCCATGGTGAAGAAGGGTATGAGGATCAGCACCAGGGGCAGGCCCACGAATACCCCCAGGGCACGGGGAATGCCCTGGCCCCAGGTGCCGAACGACATGCCTGCCAGCAGTCCCAGCAGATAGATGACCACCCAAATGCGCCCGGCGAATTCGCCGGGATATCGCCCGCGCAGGAAAAGGTTCAGGTTCGCCGGGATGACCGACCAGTTGGTTTCCGGTGCCAACATCCAGCGTACAATGGGTTGCAGCACCGCAATCGCCAAACCCACGAAGAGGATGGTGACAACGGTGTCGCCCCAGGTCCGGAACAGATTGTGCCGCATCCACTGGCCCACACTGCGGACAGGGCGAGGCAGTGTCTGTGTCTGTGATGTAGCGGACATGACAGGGCCAGGACTATCGTTCCACAAGCTGGATGCGCCGATTGTACCAATTCAGGATGGCCGAAGTGGTCAGGCTGAAGAGCAGATAGACGCCCATAACGATCAGATAGATTTCCACAGCGCGGCCATTCTGGTTGAGGGACGTGACGGCCGTCGTATTGAAGAAATCCGGATAGCCCACCGCTACGGCCAGGGAGGAATTCTTGATGAGGCCAAGATAGATGCTCACCTGGGGCGGAATGAGGATGCGCATGGCCTGGGGCAGGATGACCAGGCGCATGGCCTGCATCCGGGTCAGGCCCAGGGCGGAGGACGCTTCATACTGTCCCTTGCTGACCGCCTGGATAGCCCCCCGCACGTTTTCGGCCACGTAGGTCGAGGTATACAGGCTGAGGCCCGAGAGCAGGGCCAGATACTCGGGACTGAAAGTTTGCCCGCCACTGATGCGCAGGCCGTCACGGTACGGTAAGCTCAGGGTAAGGGGTTGCGGCAGTACCACCCAACCGACCAGCGCTATCCCCACGAATGTGACCAGACTCCAAAGTGTGATGAAAGGAGCCCGACCGGTACGCTCGCGGTACTGATTCAGGGCCACGATGACGCCAAGGGCGGCGACCAGGCCGAAACCCAGCAGGTACAGATAGGTGTTCCAGGAGGAGGTCGGTTCCCCCCAGGGAATGACCGTGCCCCGAATGCTGATGTAGATGGCATCCCGGATGACAATGGCTTCCCGCAACTGGGGCAACTTGAGAAAGATGGCCTGGTACCAGAAAATCAACAGAATCAGCAACGGGATATTGCGAAACAACTCCACATAAATGGTGGCGAGGCGCCGGGCCAGAAAATTGGTGGACAGGCGGGTGATACCGACAAACCCGCCAATGACGGTCGCCAGGAGGATGCCAAACACCGCGACTTTCAGGGTGTTCAGCAACCCGACCACGATTACCCGGCCATAGGTGTAGGAGCGGTCATAGGGGATCAGGCTTTCACTGACGTCAAAACCGGCGGTCTGTCCCAGCCAATTGTAGGTGAAGGCAATGCCGCGCTGATTCCGCAACTCCGTTACCATGTTGTACCACAGAAAATACAGTACCCCCGCCACCACCAGAAACGTGAGAACCTGGGTTATCCAACCCAGGATTTTGGCGTCCCGCCAAAAGAACCGGCGGGTGGACAGACTGACGGAAGTATTCACCTGTGTTGTTCTGCCACGTGGCAGCCAATTCGGGGATCCCTGCCGGCGGGCAAGGCTATCCCCGGCAGGACGATTGACGACGGCAATAACCCAAGGGGATGGCCTCAGGAGGCCATCCCCTTGGCACTCAGGACAAGAGTTACCGCATGGGCGGCGAATAGAGCAGGCCACCGTTGACCCAGGACTCATTCAGGCCTCGCGGCACATTGAAGGAGGTGTCCGGGCCCAGGTGTCGATCATAGATCTCGTCATAGCTGCCGACCATCTTGATGACATTGTAGGACCAATCGCTGGCAAGACCAAGCTTGGTGCCCATGTCACCTTCCGCACCCAACAGACGCAGAATGTTGGGATCGCTGGCACTGGCACGCACCTCATCCACGTTGCCGGAATTGATGCCGGCTTCCTCGGCCAGGAAGGTGGTATTCACGACCCAGGAAACAATGTCAAACCACTGGTCGTCACCATGGCGGACCATGGGGGCAAGCGGTTCCTTGGAGAGGGTCGCATCCAGAATGACGTGCGCCGACGGATCGGCCAAAATGGTGCGGCGACCCACCAGGCCCGACTTGTCCGTGGTCAGGGCGTCGCAGCGTCCTTCGTCGTAGGCGGCATTGACCTCGTCATTGGTTTCGAACACGACGGGGCTGTAATCAAGGCCCCGGGCCGACATCTGATCGGCCAAATTCAGTTCGGTGGTCGTACCGGCAGCCACGCAGATGGAGCCTCCGGCCAGATCCTCCAGGGAGCTGATACCGTCGGCAATGCGGACCATGATGCCTTGCCCGTCGTAGAAGGTGGTAGGCGCAAAGTTGCCCGCCAGTTCGGAGTCACGGGAGAGCGTGTGGGTCGTATTCCGAATCAAGACATCAGCTTCGCCGGCACTGAGAATGGAGAAGCGGGTGGAAGCGGTAGCCGCGACGATTTCATAAGCCTCGGCATCACCGAAAATAGCCGCCGCCAAAGCGCGGCAGAAATCAACGTCAAACCCGGAGAAGGAGCCATCCTCATTCAGGAAGCCAAAGCCAGGGGCTCCACTGTTGCCTGCGCAGACCACGTGTCCGCGGTCCATCACCGTGGCCAGGGTGGACACCATTTCCTGTTCCGCCGGTTCCGACACCGCCGGAGCGGGGGCTACGCCGGCACAGGCCGCCACAATGATGCCGACCACCATGGCCGCCAACATACCTATCAGATTCAGTCGCAGTCTCTTGCTAGTTGCCATATTGCGTATCACCTGTCGATTGGGGTGCAAGGGAAGAAATACGTTCCTGATATTAGCCAATTCTGGTCGAAATGCCAACTATCAACGAGATGAGTCAGGGCGATTGCATTTTTAATCTTCTGTCAAGTTGTCCTGCTTTCCTCCTGGAGCAGGGGAGGCGTACGCCTGCACACGGCCAAACCGCGAGCATCGTGTGGGGATAAATCAGGGCGATTACCCTTTGATTTGGGGACTGTGCCGGTGAAATAGGCGGAGGAAAACCATCCGCTGTATGTTGAAGGCGTGGCCCTGATGGCTGACCGCACCCCCCTCACCTCTGATGATCTGTCTGGTGGCGGTAGAAGATCCCCGTAGCCCACGCGCCCAGCACCACGTATGGCCGGATATCCGGGAGCTGGGCGTACGGCTACGATCTGTGGCGCGGACAACAGGGTGGCGAGGGAGGATTTCGGCAAGGCCCACCAGGATGGGCGGAGTACGCTCCCGGCCCTGCCCCACGGGAGCCCCTCGCCCTGCATATCCTGCCACAGGCAAAAACCACCCGGTGGGGCAATCGCCCACAAACGGCACAAGGCTGCCTGGGACCCGCCGTAGCGGTGCAAGCTGCGGGCGATCCTGTTCCAGGGCAGTCCAAATGCAATCCCCCTGCGAGATGAGTTGCCCCCGTGAGACCGGGGCGTATCCCATCGCCGTCATTTCCGCCAAAGGGCATGCATTCCCGGATGATGGGTCCGTTTCCGTACTATAATCTGGCTTGTGACATGCCGTCATGCCGGTCTCTCTGTCAACCACGAGGTCTGTCGTCCTTATGTCTCCCGAACTTATCAACACACTGGGGGTGTGGCTGGAAATCGTGGTGACGGTGATCGGCGCCATGGTGTTTGCCCTCTGGGCCGGCACGATCATCTGGACCTTCAACGACATGCGGGCCCGGTCCTGGGATTGGGCCGCCATTTTCTTGGCGGCCCTGCTGGTGGCTGTGGTGCCCTTTGTGGGACTGGTGGTCTATCTGCTCGTCAGGCCCAAGGAATCCTTGGCTGACACCTATGACCGGGCCCTGGAAGAAGAGGCCCTGCTGCGGGACATGGACTCGACCTGGAAGTGCAGCCAATGCAGCGGACAGGTGCAGGCAGAGTGGATTTACTGCCCGCAATGCCGGACCCAGCTGCAATACAGCTGCCGTACATGCGGCTACAACGTGCGTACGGACTGGCAGCACTGTGCCTTCTGTGGTGTTACCCTCAATATCGCGTCACCGCCGGATGCATCCGCTGCCGACCAGCACCAGCAGTTGGCACTGCTGGACGGGCAAGGCCAGCCGGAAGGGGCGGCGCGGGGCACAGAGAGTTCTGTCCCGGCATCGCCTACCCCGGTATCCTGAGGGCCCGGAATACCGGAATCCCTGGGTCCCTTGTCCTCGTGCCACTTGCCCTATCCCCGGGCATCAGTTGTCCCAATTCATGATCCTTGCCGCTTGCGCCTCTGGTCTCCGGGCAACCGTTTGTGCATTTTGCACAGTTTACAGGAAATTTCGTTATGCATGTTGATGAAGCGGGCTTGTGCATTCCGTTGCTATCATGAAGTTGGTCTTGTGGTTCCTGTGATCCATGACCGCTTGGCAGCGAGACATAAGCCAGAATGAGGAGTTAATAATGGCATTGAATTGCAGTTCTGCCCAGGATGTAGCCAGTGCACTGAGCGCAAACCAGATCAAGATGGTGGATGTGAAGTTCACAGATCTGTTTGGACAGTGGCATCACTTTTCCATGCCTGTCGAAGCGTTTGACATTGAAGAGGCCTTTGAAGAAGGATTGGGATTTGACGGCTCTTCCATTCGGGGGTTTCAGAGCATTGAATCCAGTGACATGATTCTGATCGGTGATCCGGCTACCGCCTTTCTCGATCCGGCCGTGGATCCGGACTGTCCGACGCTGTCCTTTGTGGCCAATGTCTTTGATCCTGTGACCCGGGAAGCCTATTCTCGCGGTCCGCGCAATGTGGCCCAGAAGGCCGAGGCCTATGTGCAGGCAAGCGGCATTGCCGATACGATCTATATTGGTCCGGAACCGGAATTCTTCATCTTTGACCAGGTGGCCTACGAGACCGGCCGCAATTTTCAGAGTTACTATGTAGACAGTCAGGAAGCCCCCTGGACCGGCGGCGATCGCTCGGGCGGCCACAAGGTGCCGTTCAAGGGCGGCTATTTCCCGGTTTCGCCCATGGACACCGGACAGGATGTCCGCTCCGCGATGGTGCGGGCCATGGTGGATGCCGGCATTGACGTGGAAGTGCATCACCACGAGGTGGGTACGGCAGGGCAGGCGGAAATCGACATGAAGTACACGACCCTGACCAAGATGGCCGATCAGGTGCAACTGTACAAGTACATTATCAAGAATGTGGCCAAGCAGCACGGCAAGACCGTCACGTTCATGCCCAAGCCCCTGTTTGAGGACAATGGGTCCGGCATGCATGTGCACCTCAGTTTCTGGAAGAATGGCGAGAACCTCTTTGCCGGGGATGGCTATGCCGGCTTGAGCCAGATGGCCCTGCATTACATCGGCGGCATTCTCAAGCACATCAATTCCCTCCTGGCCTTTGTGTCACCGCTCACCAACTCCTATCGGCGCCTGGTGCCAGGCTACGAAGCCCCGGTGGTCGTGGCCTACTCGGCCCGCAATCGGTCTGCGGCCTGCCGCATCCCCATGTACTCCGGTTCCCCCAAGGCGAAGCGTGTGGAATTCCGTTGCCCGGACCCCGGTGCCAATCCCTATCTGGCCTTTGCGGCCATGACCATGGCCGGGATTGACGGCATCGTCAACCAGATCGATCCCGGTGATCCCGGTGACATGGACCTGTACGAGGAAGATGCCATGGCCAACGTGCAGCTGGTCAAGGGTTCCCTGGATGCCGTGCTGGACGAGCTGGAAGCCAATCATGACTTCCTGCTGCAGGGCGGCGTGTTTACACCGGATCTGATTGAGTCCTACCTGGAATACAAACGCCTGGAGGAAGTGGACAGCATTCGCCTGCGTCCGCATCCGCAGGAATTCGTGATGTACTACGGCATCTGACGCCAGGGCCTCTTTCCCCTTGCCCGGACCCCGAAAGCCTGGTCCAGACGGATCAGGCTTTCTTTTTGCCCGCATGGACAGCGAGGGCAAGATAACCACCCGGGCCGAGACGATCGTTACCCTCAGGATCCCTACGTTGAGCAGGCAAACCGCAGTGAATTCCGGACTTTCCCCATGACATCCCAAGGCTCCATCCGTACCAATCAGGAACTGGGTGAACTGTTGATCGCCGACGAAATCCAGTTTGTCTGGTTGCAGTTCACCGATATTGAAGGCCAGATCAAGCAGATTACGATCCCCACATCCCAGTGGCAGGAAGTGGCGGATCACGGGCACTGGTTTGATGGCAGTTCCATCGAAGGATTCACGCGTACCGTCGAAAACGACATGTACCTGATGCCGGATCCCACCACCTATTCGTTCGTGCCCTGGGAAGCCAATACCCGGACCGGACGGGTGATCTGTGATGTGTGCCTGCCGGACGGGGAGACCTTCCCGGGGGATCCCCGCAACGTACTCAAGCGCCAGCTGGCCCGGGCCCGGGCTATGGGATTTGAGTACAATGTCGCCCCCGAGCTGGAATTCTTCCTTTTCAATCGGCATGAGGATGGATCCATCCTGCCCCTGCAGCCTCTGGATCAAGCGGGGTATTTCGACATCAGCATTGACATAACGCGCAATGTGCGGCGCAAGCTGGTGGAAGCCCTGGACCCGATGGGGGTGACCATCAACTCCTTCCACCATGAAGTGGCAGGCGGCCAGAATGAACTGGACATGCAGTACGGTCCGGCCCTGAGCATGGCGGACCAGACCGCGACCCTGCGGGTGGTCGCCAAGGCCATTGCCCACCAGCACGGCCTTTTCTGTTCCTTCTTGCCCAAGCCGATCACCGGGGTATCCGGTTCCGGCATGCATGTACATCAGAGTCTCTTTGACTGCGAAACCCACGAGAACCTGATGTACGACGAAAGCCATCCCTACAATCTGAGTTCTGTGGCGCTCAGTTTCATCGCCGGGCAACTGGAACACGCCAAGGCCATGTCATCGATCGTGGCGCCTCTGGTCAACAGTTACAAGCGCCTGGTGCCCGGTTTTGAAGCGCCCGTCAAGATTTGCTGGGGACGCACCAATCGCAGCGCCCTCATCCGGGTGCCCCGCATTACGCACCACCGCTCCCGCAGCACACGATGCGAATTGCGCTTTCCGGATCCCAGTGCCAATCCCTATCTGGCGTTTGCTGCCATGCTGGCCGCCGGTCTGGATGGCATCGAACGGGGACTGGAACCGCCGAATCCGCTGGAAGAGGATCTCTTCAGCCTGCCGGAACGGCGCCAGGGCTACGATTATCTGCCCGACAGCCTGGGGGCCGCCATCGAGGATTTGCGGAACAGCCAGGTCATGATCGATGCGCTGGGCCAGCTGCTGCACGACACCTATGTTGAAGCCAAGATGCAGGAGTGGATCGAATTTCGCTCTCATGTGAGTTCCTGGGAACTGGACCACTACCTGGCAGTCTACTGAGGCGATGGGACAACCTACCACGATCGTTGTCATCGATTTTGGCAGCCAATACAGTCAACTGATCTGCCGGCGCATCCGCGAACTGCAGGTGCCGGCGGAAATGGTTTCGTGGGCGCAGGCGGACACGCGTCTGCAGCAGGAGGATGTGGCGGGCATTGTGCTGTCTGGCGGTCCTGCCAGTGTGTATGAAGAGGGGGCCCCCACGTTGCCGGAGGTGGTGCTGACCCGCCAGGTACCGGTGCTGGGCATCTGCTACGGCATGCAGCTCCTGGTCCACGCGCTGGGCGGCCGGGTGGCGCCCGGTACGATCCGCGAATTCGGGCATGCCGAACTGCAGCATGCCGCATCCTGTGTCCTGTTTCAGCATGTGGCGGACCGGACTCCGGTCTGGATGAGCCATGGGGATCGCGTGGAGGAACTGCCGGAGGGCGTGGAGGCGGTGGGCTTCAGTGCCGGCAGTCCCTATGCGGCCCTGATGTCTTCGGCGCGGCCCCTGTTCGGGCTGCAATTTCATCCCGAGGTCCAGCATACAGCCGCCGGCATGCAGATGCTGCGCAATTTTGTGTTCACCCTGTGCCATTGTGAGGCAACATGGACGCCCGCGCGCCTGATTGAAAGCAGCATTGCCCGCATCCGGTCGCAGGTGCCCGCGGAGGGGCAGGTGATTTGTGCTCTCAGCGGGGGGGTAGACAGTTCGGTGGCCGCGGCCCTGGTGCATGAAGCCGTAGGGTCCCAGTTGACCTGTGTATTTGTCAACAACGGTTTGCTGCGCAAGCATGAAGCCACACAGGTACCGTACAGCCTGCATGCGTGGCATCCGGATCTCAGGCTGCAGGCGGTGGATGCCACGGAAGAGTTCCTGGCGGATCTGGAAAACGTCACCGATCCGGAAGTCAAGCGTCAGCGTATAGGTCATCGCTTCATTCGGGTGTTCGAGCGGGAAATCGCCCTGCTGGCCCCCCCAGGCTCCATGACACCCCCCCGGTTCCTGGTACAGGGCACGATCTATCCGGATGTTATCGAATCGGCATCGGGCCAGACGGAACAGCATGCCCACACCATCAAGACCCATCACAATGTAGGTGGTCTGCCCGCGGATCTGGAACTGGAACTGATAGAGCCGCTGCGCTGGATGTTCAAGGATGAAGTACGCGCTGTGGGCCGGGAGCTTGGATTGCCGGATGAAATCCTGATGCGACATCCCTTTCCCGGTCCGGGCCTGGCGGTGCGCATTCTGGGTGAAGTGACCTGGGAACGGCTGGAACGCCTGCGGGATGCCGATGCCATTTTCATGGAGGAACTCTACCGGACAGGCCAATACGCCGCGACGGATCAGGCATTCGCGGTGCTGCTGCCGGTACAGACAGTAGGGGTGATGGGCGATTTGCGTACCTACCAGCAGGTCATCGCCCTGCGCGCGGTCAGCACCTCCGATTTCATGACCGCAGACTGGACGCGCCTGCCCATGGAGCTGGTGGCGAAAGTGAGCCAGCGCATCGTCAACGAGGTGCCGGGCATCAATCGGGTGGTATACGATGTGAGCAGCAAGCCGCCAGCGACCATAGAATGGGAATGACCTGCGCAAACGCCTTTCAGGTCACACAGGGCTGCCACATCCCGACACCCAGGTGGTCTTTGCTACAATAGGGGCGAGAAGACCTGTGCGTACCAGACTGGCTGGAGGGCACGGGCCAAGGGGGATTCTGGGTTTAGCGGTGCCTGGGGATGTCTTGCGGCGTTGGCGGAACAAGCTGCCCCAAGCGGTGTTGGTAAAGGCTGCCAGGCAGCTGGCTTGGTCCTGTCCCGCGGGAAGAAGGGTTGCCGATGTGCCTGCTTCGGTGCGTTCTGTTGCGGTTGCACCGCGGACCCTGGCCTGAAAGCCGCCGCCGGCAGCGGCCCGGTCTCCGGGCGTTGCGCACACCGGAACGAAGCTCCCCACAAGAGCGAAGTGGAACAACGGCAACGACTGCAGTCCCATGCGCAGCTACCTGAAGTTCGTCGTGGTCCTGGTCCTGTGTTTGGGCCTGATCCGCTTTTACAATGTGTACAAGGTACAGGCCTCTCCGGTATTGCCCGGAGTTATGATTGGCACCCAGGACTTTCGGCAAGTGGAAACGACGCGTGAACTGACCCAGCGCCTCCGCACGCAAATGGAACAACCCATACTGGTCAGTTTTAACCGGCAACGTGAGATTCTGGCCCCGGAGACCGTCGGATTTCAGCTGGACATGGACCGAATTCTGGCGGAAACGGCCACGTACCTGGAAGGGGATGCCTTCTTGCGGGCGACACTCAGGCGGTTGCTGGGATTGCCGGAGGAACAGCATCATGTTCCCATCTACTACAACGTCGACCGGGAGAAGACCGTCGCCTGGCTTCAGGATCTGAATCAGCAATATCGAACGGATCCCCAGCCTTATCAGCTGTTGCCCGTAGCCCAGGATTGGCTGGCGGCGCAGGGGGGACCGGAACTGCCGGAGCTGGGGTTTATGGCGCAACCCTATCCAGACTGGACTTGGCAAGCCGGTGCGCCCGGGGTCAGTGTGAATGTGGAAGCCAGCCTGCCGTCCATGCCACTGGTCTTCATGCATCCGGGGGATCGCACCTGGCATCTGGAGACCGTAGAGGCGCGGGAGGCCACGCCCGCCTTGTCCCTGCTGGCGGCGGCCCTGGACGATTTCACGGCCAATTTCCCGGGCTTTGCGTCGTTCTATCTGCAGGATCTGACCACAGGCGAGGCGGTGGAGTTTGACAGCCATGTGGCTTTTTCCGGCATGTCGACCCTGAAGCTGGTGATCGTCATGGCCGTGATGCGGGACATTGACGGCATAGCGGCGGATCCGGATCTGGGGCAGTGGATCGATCTGGCCCTGGGGGACAGCAACAATGCCGCGGCCAACATATTGCTGTATGCCCTGGGCGATGGCGATACCCGTCGGGGAGCCGCCGTCGTGACGGAATTCGCCCGTCAGCTGGGTCTGGAAAATACGTATATGCAGTCAGGGTATGATGACAAGATACAGTTGCCACCTCTGCCCACGCCGGCCAATACGCAGTCGGAATGGGACACGGCACCGGATCCCAACCTGCAGACCACCGCGGCGGACATGGGCCGCACCCTGGCGGCCATTTATGAATGCACCCTGGGACGTGGCCGGTTCATCGAAATCTTTCCCGGTGAAATTCAGCCTGAAGAATGTGCCGCCATTCTGTTTTATTTGACGCACAATGAATTTCAGGAAATGCTGTGGGGCGGACTGCCCGCACCGGCGCAGCGGGATGTCGTGCACAAGCACGGATTCACCAATCAGGATCACTCTGATGTGGCCCTGATCTGGGGGCCGGCCGGCCCCTATGTGCTCAGCCTTTACCTCTATCGTCCTGTGTGGATGGACTGGCAAACGAGCAACAGTACCATGTACAACGTCAGCCGCATTGCCTGGCGCTTCTACGAACAGATCGCGGCCAGTACCGATCGTACGTTTGTACCGTCCCCAGACTTCATGCCGCCGGCAGGATATGTGCCACAGCCTGGGGCCAACTGACAGCGGCGCCTCGCCACCGCGGCGCATCCGCGTGGCAGTCTTGTCCGCATGTCTCTTCCCCAATGCCGGAGACATCGGGAGCGCCTGCCGCCAGGCTTGCCGGCACCAGCCGCGCGGATAGCGCGAGTCTTGCGCCATGTTGCGCTATGCGCAGGCCCGATCAGACGGTTTGCCCCAGCGGCAAAGAATGTGGCCTGTGCGGTGCCCCGGCAAGCAGGGGATCACGCGCCGGGTGTATCAGGTCGAGGCCAGCCCCACGAGTTCCTCGAATTCCTCCCGGTCCAGCACTTCCCGTTCCAGGAGGGTTTCCGCCAGCAGTTTCAGCTTGTCCATGTTGTTCTGCAGCAAGTCCAGGGTGCACTGGTACGCCCTGTCCACCAGGATGCGGACTTCCTTGTCAATCTTCTGGGCCACGGCCTCGCTGTATTGCCGTTGCTCTCCGATCTCCATGCCCATGAAGGGATTGTGTTCGCCCTGATTGAGCTGAATGGGGCCCAGGTGGTTGTTCATGCCGTATCGGGTGACCATATTGATGGCAATCTGGGTCACCCGCTCCAAATCATTCTCGGCGCCGGTAGTGATGTCGGCAAAGACCAGCTGTTCGGCGGCACGTCCCCCCAGCAGGCAAGCGAGTTGCGTCTCAAAATCGGAGGTGCTGAGCAGGCTTTTCTCCTCATCCGGCAACGGCATGACATACCCCAGGGCCTGGCCCCGGCTGACGATGCTGATCTTCCCCACATTGTCCGCGAGATCCAGCAACGCCATCACGATGGCATGTCCGGCCTCATGGTAGGCGACGATGCGCAGTTCCTGCTCTGTGATCACCCGACTGCGCCGCGCCGGCCCGGCCATGACCCGTTCAATTGCTTCTACCATGTTCTGCATGGAGATGCTCTTCTGTTCGTTGCGCGCCGCCAGAATGGCGGCCTCGTTCATCAGATTCTCCAGATCGGCCCCGGCCATGCCCGGCGTCTGGGAGGCAATCGCGTGCAGATCGATATCTTCGTCAAGGGGTTTGCCCTTGGCATGGACACCCAGGATATCTTCCCGTTCCTGCCGTTCCGGCAGATTGACAATCACCTTGCGGTCAAAGCGCCCGGGGCGCAACAGCGCCGGATCCAGGATGTCCGGCCGATTGGTGGCCGCGATCACGATGACATTGGCCCCACTCTCGAAACCGTCCATCTCGACCAGGATCTGGTTCAGGGTCTGTTCCCGCTCGTCGTTGCCACCGCCCATGCCAGCCCCCCGATGGCGGCCGACCGCGTCAATTTCGTCGATAAAGATAATGCAGGGCGACTGTTCCTTGGCTTGGCGGAACAAATCCCGCACGCGGCTGGCGCCAACCCCAACGAACATCTCCACAAATTCCGAACCGGAACTGGAGAAGAACGGCACCCCCGCTTCGCCCGCCACGGCCTTGGCCAACAGGGTCTTGCCCGTGCCGGGCGAGCCGATCATCAGCACGCCCTTGGGAATGCGGGCGCCCAGCGCCTCGAACTTGGCCGGTTCGTTCAGAAATTCCACGACTTCCTGCAACTCTTCCTTGGCTTCGACCAGGCCGGCCGCATCGGCAAAGGTGACATTGGTGTGATGGGTCGCTTCCACCTTCTTGGCCCGGCTGCGGCCAAACTGCATGGCCCGGTTCTGGCCGCCGGCACCCGTTTGGCGCATGATGAAAATGAAGAAACCTACAATTACCAGCATGGGCAGGATGATCAGGAAACCGGAAAGAATGGCCGCGGCGCGCGGCGGATTGCGAAAGGTGACCACGAGCGAATTCAGCCGATCGGGATCCACGCCCAGATACGTGAGGCTGTCGTACATGCTGGATTCCAGTTCCTTGCGCGAACGGAGGGCCGTGCCATTGTTCTGGTAGACGGTGATCAGTTCCCCCACCACTTCAATATGGGCGATTTGCCCCTGGTTGATCAGGCTGGCCACCTGATTCAGGCCCACGGTTTCATTGCGTGTCGTGTTGTTGACCAGCAGGCGTACGGCCACGACACCCACGATTACCAGCAACACCCAGACCCAGCCCTGGGTCAGGAAATCCGACCACCGTTGGCGGGGCGGCTTGGGGTCCGGCGCCGCCGAACTGTTGCGTTCCGCGGGAGGAGGGGCAGGAGACTTGTCGGGGGAACTCATGAATGATGCAGGGGTGTGTCTGTGATGCGTGAAATCAAGCGTATAATCGGCCCGGGCCGATTCCTGTGAATTTTCACCGTCTGCCCCGCTTCGTCAGTCGATGGTGGCGAGGCTGTCCCGAATGCTGATCCCCACGGCATGGGTGTGGGTGCGGTGGAGGGGCATGAGGCCCTTGTGCCAGCGCTTGTGCGGGATCGTGGCTTCCTTGGGTTTGTCACTCAGGGACAGCAGCAAACACCCGCGCGCCTGTAGCCAGAGGCACAGTTCCCGCACTTCCTGGGTGATACACAGCTCCTGTTGCAGCCGTTCTTCACAGGTGGTCTCCGCAGGCAGATGCCCCATGCGCAGGGTGGTATCCAGGAATTCCTGGCGTCGAAACTGTTTGAAAGGGGTCCTGTCGCCCGACTTCGCGCACATCTGATACTGATCATGGAGCTGGCGCAACTGCATGGTTAAGTTCTTGCCGGCCTGGGTCGAGATCCGGCGCACAAGTTGCTCGAACGGCATGTTGGCCTGCACCATGTCGCCTACTTCCTTGAGGGTAATTTCACCGCTCAGGATCATGAGGCAGATGTAGATGATGTAGTCCTGGTTGTCGCTGGTCATGCTCATGTATTCTTCCCGGCTGACCGTAGTGTACAGGGTACGGAAGGCATTGAAGTCCACATCGGCCAGGCTCTCCCGGAGGGCCTTCTGCAAACTGGCGAAGCGGGCGGTGTCGATCACACTGTCATTGCGTCCACGGGCCCCGAGTGCCGTCTTGTCAATGTCCACAATCACGGCGGTCTGGGCATTCAGCTGCAGCGCGTTGCGACGCAATTCCCGGACCCAGTCCGCCAGCAGGTGCCAGCGGTTGGATTCCACCATCTGGGTTTCCGGGTGCCAGACCAGTTGCGCGTCGGCGTCCCGATCTTCGATGCAGATGAAGCAGGAACCGGCCCAGCCGGCATAGGCGGTCATGCCCTGGAAGGCTGAGCCGTCGGTGATCCGGCTGTCACCGATGACAAGCAGTTCCTCTACTTCCTCGTCCGAGACCTGCTCCTGCATATAGTCCACAATCCAGACCGCGATCTTGTTGTAGACGGAATCGGTTTTGCAGGGAATGGCGGCCGGATCGAGACCGAATTGCTGGGCACACTGGTTATAGCCCTGGTAGCGCGGATCTACAGGTTGCAGATCCCGGTACACAAACCGATCGTCCAGGAATTCGGACAGGCTGACCAGTCCGAACTGCTCCATGTCGGCCGCGGGGTCGTGGGGCGGAGAGGCGTGGGAGGCCAAGAGGATCACCGTATCAAATGGCAGGGAGAAGACAGCATCAGGCGTGCAGGGAATTCGGCATGGCGGCCATCGCCGATGCCGGTCCGGTACCGTTTGCCTGGGCTTGCACATGGATCAGTTCCGCGTTCAGGAGACTGCCCCCGGCGGCACCGCGGATGGTATTGTGTCCCAGGATCAGGAACTTGAAATCGAACAGGGGATCCGAACGCAGGCGTCCGATTACGGTAGCCATGCCCGGCACCGAACCCGTGAGCCGATCCAGGCGGGGCTGGGGCCGATCGGCCTGCTCCATGTAGACGAGGGCGGGATCGGGGGCCGAGGGCAACTGCAGTTGCTGGGGCAGCGGGCAGTAGGAGCGCCAGGCTTCCAGCAGGTCCTCCCGGGTGGGCGTGTCCTCAAACTCCACGCTGACCGCTTCCAGGTGCCCGTTGCGGGTGGCCACCCGGTTGCAGTGGGCACTGACCCGGAAAGAGGCGGGAATCACCTTCTCCCCATCGAAGCGGCCCAAAAGCTTGTGGGGCTCCTTCTGTTCCACCTTCTCTTCTTCCCCGCCAATGTAGGGAATGATGTTGTCCAGGATATCCATGCTGGAAACCCCGGGATAGCCCGCCCCGCTGATGGCCTGCATGGTACAGACAAACAGGCGTTTCAGGCCGAACTGCACATGCAGGGGATGCAGGGCACTGACCAGATGGGTCGTGGTGCAATTGGCATTGGTCACAATGTAGCCGGGCCAGCCGCGCTGGGCCTGTTGCACCGGGATGAGGCCCAGATGGTCCGGGTTGACTTCCGGAATGAGCAGGGGTACGTCTGCGGCATAGCGGTAGGCACTGGCATTGCTGTAGACCCCAAATCCGGCCTGGGCGAAGGCACTTTCCACGGGGTGGGCCTGCGCCGAAGGCAGGTTGCTGAATACAATCTGGCAGTCTCCCCCAGGCTCGGCAGGTTGCACGATCATGTCCCGTACGGCGGCCGGCATGGGATCCCGCAGGATCCAGTGGCAGGCTTCGTGGTAGGGCTTGCCGGCACTGCGTTCCGAGGCATAGACAGTAGTCAAGGTGAACCAGGGATGTTCGGTCAGCAGGCTGACAAAGCGCTGCCCCACGGCGCCTGTGGCACCCAGAACTCCTACCTTGATTTTTTCTGTCATGATACGTTTGCCTTGTACTTGTACCGTTTTAGCGGAAACGGGTGAATGCCAATTCCATGATGTCACTGAGAACCCCGGCGGCGGTGGCCTCCACGCCGGCACCGCGACCCTGAATGACCAGGGGTTGGGGGGAATACCACTGGCTGGAGATTTCGACCAGATTGTCCGTGCCGGCCAGTTGGCCCAGCGGCGAATCCAGGGCGACAGTCTGGGGGCCCACGGCCAAACCATCCGGACTCACGACCGCGACGTACCGCAGGCACTGGTCCTGCCGGGCCGCCGCGGCACATTGCTGCTGGTACGTCTGATCCAGGGTAGGCAGGGCGGCCATGAATTCGGATACGGAAAGGGCGGCCAGGTCTTCCGGATACAGGCCGGTGACGGTGACATCCGCCATTTCCAGAGGCAGTCCCATACCCCGCGCCAGGATCAGGGCCTTGCGTGCGACATCCACGCCACCCAGATCATCCCGGGGATCGGGTTCCGTATAGCCCTGGGCATGTGCCTCCTGCACGACCTGGCTGAAAGGCTGTCCGCGCTGGAGGCCAGTCATGACATACCCCAGTGTCCCGCTGAACGTACCCGTGATGCGGGCAATGGCATCGCCGCTGCTCACCAGGCGATGCAGAGTGGAAATGACCGGCAGCCCGGCTCCCACCGTTGCCTCCCAGCGGCAACGGGCCAGGTTCCAGGCTCCCGTGGTGTCATGGGTAAGCTGTTGATACAGCGCCCCGGACTGGGTCAGGGGCTTCTTGTTGGCCAGCACAATGCCATGGGCCTCTTCCAGGGCCAGGAGCAGGGCCGGGACCGTAGCGTCGGATGCAGTACAGTCCACAACGACAGAACCGGGTCCGGCCGCCTCGCGCACCACATCCGTCGGTGCGGTCCAGCGCCTGCCCCCTTCCATTTGGGCCAGCGGCAGGCCTTCCTCTTTCCGGGCGCAGATCTGAAGCAGCTCGGTGTCGGTCAGGCCCGGCTGGCGGGTGCCGATCAGTCCCGTACTGTCACTGACAGCACATACCGGCAAATCCACATGATAGGAATCCCGGATATGGGAACGCTGCTGCACAATCTGTGCGGTGAGGGCGCGCCCTACGCTGCCCAGTCCCATGATCACAAGTGGCAGGGAAGTCATCTCCAGGCCTTGTTGTTTCACCTTGCAAAGTCTGCATTGTAGCACAGCGTCGGACAGGCAAATCGGAAATGGCAACCCGTCTGGGTCTAGATCGCTTCCAGGACAAACGCCTTGTGCAGGGCCCGAATCCCGTCGTGGGCCTCATGCCGGGAGACTACCATGCTGATCATGGTGTCGCTGGCCCCCTGGGCAATGGAGACCACATTGATATGGGCCTGGGCCAGGGCGGTGAATACCCGGGCGGCAATACCGGATGTATATTGGATGGCCTGCCCCACGGCCGCGATGATGACAATGTCCGGATCCCCATCGATTTTCTCAATGTACCCCCGTTCCAGTTCCTGGCGGAACTCCTGCCGCAACACCGCAATCACGGTTGCCGCTGACTCATTGGGTACCACGAAGCAGATACTTTGCTCGCTGCTGCTCTGGCTGATCATGAGGACGTTGGCCTGGACATCGGAGACCGCCTTGAAGGTGCGGGCCGCAATGCCCGGGACCCCGATCATGCCCCGGCCCTCGATCATGATCAGGTTCATGTTGTGAATGGCGGTGACGGCCTTGATGTCCCCCTGCAGGGTCAACTGTTCATCGTGGACGACCCGGGTGCCCGGGTCGTCGGGTTCAAAGGTATTGAGGACACGCAGGGACAAGCCCTTGCGGATGGCCGGACGCACGGTTTTGGGATGCAGGACCTTGGCACCGTAATAGGCCAGTTCGGCCATTTCACTGAAACTGATTTCGCGCAGGGTATGGGCTTCCGGCACGACGCGGGGATCGGCAGTCTTGACCCCACGAACATCCGTCCAGATCTGGATCTCGTCCACTTCCAGGGCGGCCCCGATGATCGCAGCGGAATAGTCGGACCCGCCCCGTCCCAGCGTGGTGGGCACGCCTTCGGCCGTGGCACTGATGAAGCCACTGGTGACGACCACCTGATGGTCTGCCAGCAGGGGCAGCAGACGCGTGCGGCATCGCCGCTCGGTTTCCTCGATCAGGGGTTCGGCGCCCCCAAACACGCAGTCGGTCACGATGAGGGTACGGGCATCCACGTAGCAGGCCGGCAGGCCGGCGGCACACAGTACCTGGGTCAGCAAGGGGCCCATGATGGCTTCACCGGTGCCGGCAATCCAGTCGCGGCCCCGGGGAGTCAGTTCGCCCAGCACGGCCACGCTCTCCAGCAGCCGCCGCAGATGGCGGAGGGTGTTCTCCAGTTCGGTGGTCAGGCGCTCACGGACAGGTGGATCCGGTACCAGCGTTGCCAGTACCTCGGCGTGTTTCTGGTGCAGCCGGCCGCAGATCTCGTTGCTGGTGACCAAATCGTTCTGGACGGCGGCTTCGGCGGCCTGCAGCAGGGCATCGGTGACACCGCTCATCGCACTGGTTACGACCACGACGCCAGATCGCGGCGGGGTCTGGTTATATGCCTGTCGGACTATGTCACACACCTGACGCAAGGCCGCCAGCGAGCCCACTGACGTGCCGCCAAATTTCATGGTAATCATGGGGATATTCAGGAGGGGTCCTTTTGCAGTACAAAGATGCCGGTAGTTGCCAGCAGGTTGGCCAGAAAGGCCTGGCGCAAGGGCTGGCTATGCACAAGGTAGACAGCGTGCCGAAGCGTATATTGGCGTTCCCGGCACAGATCCCGGAAGTCGGCGATGGTGAAGGCCTGCCAGCGGCGGGAGGCATACCAGACTTCAGGCAAGGTAGGGGCCTGGGGTATTTGGCCCGTACACAGGAGAACCAGGCGCGCGCGCCAATGGCCCCAGTTGGGGAAGCTGACAATGGCATGACGTCCTACACGCAGCATTTCATCCAGGATATGGCCAGGGTTGTTGAGGTAGTGCAGGGTCTGGCTCAGAATTACATAATCCATGCTTTGATCCGGATAGTCTTCCAGGCCTTCATTCAGGTTGCCCTGCCGCACGCTGAGGCCGCGGCGCACGCACTCCATGACGCCAGACTCATGCAGCTCAATGCCACGCCCCCGTATTTGCTTGACCTGGGTCAGGAAATCCAGCAGGGAACCGTCATCGCAGCCCAAATCCAGCACCAGACTCCTGGCCTGGACCAGATCCGCAATAACCCGGAAATCCGGCCGGACGGGGGCGGCCGGCACCGAAGAGGGGAGTGGGGAACGCGACATACAGGGATCAGACGTCTACGGAGGTCGCGCGGGATGCCGGGAGGGCAATCTCCCACGTGTTCACCAGGCGCTTGAGGTAGTTGCGCAGCAATTCGGTCATGGTGGCGGTTTCCAGGAGGAAGGCGTCATGTCCCCAGACGCTTTGGACATCCACATAGGTGACGTTGATGCCCAGGGCGTTCAGGGCCTTGACCAGTTCCCGGCTCTGGTAACTGGGGTACAGCCAGTCGCTGGTAAAACTGACCACCAGGAAATCCAAATCCACGGCATGGCGGAAGGCATCGGCGATCCGGCCTGTATCCCGGCTCAGATCGAAGTAGTCCATGGCTTTGGTGACATACAGATAGGAGTTGGCATCAAACCGGTTGGTGAATTTGTTGCCGTTGTATTGCAGGTAGCTTTCCACCTCGAAATCCGTTTCCAGAAATTCGTAGCCATACCGTTCCCGGGTCTGCAGGCGCCGCCCGAACTTGCTGTGCATGGATGTATCGGAGAGATAGGTGATGTGGCCGATCATGCGCGCCACGGCGAGTCCCGCATCCGGTTTCTGGGGCTGATCGTAGTAGCTGCCCTGATGCCAGTGCGGATCGCGGAAGATAGCCTCCCGGCCCACGGCATCAAAGGCAATCTGCTGGGGACTGTGCCGGGCGGTGGTGGCGATGGGAATGGCGGCCCGCATCCGATCCGGATACCGCGAAGCCCATTGCAGGACTTGCATGCCGCCCATGGAACCGCCGCTGATGCAAAGCAGCTGGTCAATGCCCAGGTGATCGATCAGGTGCCGCTGGGCATTGACCATATCGCCTATGGTCACGACGGGAAAGTCCAGGCCATAGGGCTGATGGGTAGCGGGATTGCGGGTGGTGGGACCCGAGGAACCGTAGCATCCTCCGAGTACATTGCTGCAAATCACGAAGAAGCGATTGGTGTCAAACGCCTTGCCCGGTCCGATGCAGTCGAACCACCAGCCCATCTCTCCCGGTTTGTCTTGCCGGGTGCCGGCGGCATGCTGGCTGCCACTCAGGGCATGGCAAACAAGAATGGCGTTGCTGCGATCCGCGTTCAGTTGGCCGTAGGTGTGATAGGCCAGCGTAACCGGAGACAGGGATTCCCCGCTGTCCAGGGGAAAGGGTTCATCCTGGGCAAACGTGAGGTACTGGTCGGTGACGTGATCCAGGGCTTGGGTCGTGTTCATACGCGGATCAGGCTATGTGGTTTTCCTGCAGGCAAACGGGGGAGGATCAAAAAATCCCCTGTATAGGGGATGGAAATGCCTGACTGTCAGGTCTCTCATCTCCCAGAACTGCGTCTGCCGGATTTGGCACCCTGATACACCAATCCGTGTACCGGGTTGCCGAAGCATCAAAGGGCCGGGTCCCTCCACCTCTCTGGATAAGAGCTACGCTATTCATTTGTGCAAGGGAGTATAGGGGGAACTCCCTGGAGTGTCAACATTTGGCTATGGGCGTTGGCAGTGCCCTGGGCCAACGCCCCACTTTGCCCGTTCCGGCCCCCGCCCCAGGGAACGGCCTGGTCTTGCAACGCTGTGGCCAGGGATTGCACCTGTGGCACGCAACATCCTGCGCCCGGGACGGCCGTCCGACAGGCAAAGACCTGACCGCGTGTCGCCGGCGTCGGCATCCCAAGGGGCTGTGCCCGGAACGTCTGCCACCGAACACCGTCCGCACGGACGGGCCCTGCATGGCAGTTCCTGTATGCCTATAGGGCCTGCTGATACGCAGATCTGACCTGTTATGCCAATCTTTGTCCCCAGATTGAGGTTGTGATGACGTCCCCGATCGGGATGGGCGCGCACTGATTGATCCCCGCCAATATTCTTGTACCTTTTCCTATGCCACTCTGCTCTGGAGGCAAGAACCCTGGCGCATCGGGGAACGGATTGACTTGCGGTGCAGGAAAACCACTATACTTTCAGGTGCGAGGAGGCATGAATTCCTTCGCAGATGAACAGAAAGAGGTAGATTGCGCTCTCCACTGATGTCTTGATGCAGAGGGGATTGCCACGGCAAGATGCCGTTTTCCGTGCTGTATCTGCAACTCCCTGCCAAAACCGATTGCCCTGTATGCCATCCCTGCCCTCGCTGCATACATCCCACGCCTCCTTTGTAAACATTCGCCTGACTCAGGGGCTGTATGTAGACAAAACTCACCATTTCGCAACCTTGTTGCCACTTGGACATAATGCGACGGGCCCTGAAGAGCTCGCCACCTGGCATCTGCTGACCCGTCCCCGCCGGTTTGGCAAGACCCTGCTGGTCTCAACGCTGGAGGCCTGGTTTCAGGGCCATCTGCCGGTGGTGCGTCCGCGCGCTGGCGCAGATGCGGTCCCTGATGATCTGACGCGTAAGCTCCGACAGCAGCATCCGGTCCCCGAACTGTTTCAGGGTACCGCCATTCTGGCCAGACAGCCCCAACCGATCTTCCATCCCGTGCTGCTTCTGGACATGTCATGGGTGCAGGGAGACACCGCCAGTGCGTTGCAACAATCTCTGTTGCAACTGGTGACCCGGGCCTATACAACCTGGCACCGACGTGGTCTGGACACAGGCGAAGACCCCAACCGAAATCATCGCATAGACCTGCCGTGGGAAGCTGGAGGAGATGCGCCATCCTATCTGGAAGCGCTTATAGAAACCCTGTGGCTGCGCTATGATGCCCGACCGGTGATTCTGATCGATGAATATGATGCTCCTATTACCCGGCTGATGGGCCATCCGTCCACACAAACCGAGCCGCTGATGGATGTGTTGCGCGGGTTTTTCAGGGTACTGAAAAGTACTGAGAAGTCCCTGCACTATGTATTTCTGACGGGCATCACGCGATTTGCCCATACCAATCTGTTCGCGGCGCTCAATAACCTGATCGACATTTCCTGGGATCCCCGCTATGCCGACCTTTGTGGCTTTACACGGGCCGAAGTGGCGCGTGACTTCGCGCCCCATCTGGCACAGATTCAACAGGATTGGCCGACGGCACAGGACGATCTGGCCGACCGCATCTGCGACCAATACAATGGGTATCGCTTCGGCGCCGCGGCCCATACGCGCCATGTATGCAATCCCTTTACCCTGACCGCATGTATCAACGATTTGCTGACGCGGCCCGACATACGCCCTGTGCAGATCGGAGACTGGCCCCGGCACTGGGCATATTCGGGCACGCCGGAATTCCTGACGGAACTAATCCGCCGGCAAGGCAGTGTCTTGCCCCATGCACAGGAACTCAATGAATTTCCCCCGGCGCCGATCTATGATCTGCACAACCCCGATGCAGCCATGCTGATGCTCCAGACCGGGTACAGCACGTTGCGCGGACAGCCGGGACAGCTCTGGCTGGACTATCCCAACCATGAGGTGCGCCATACCTATGCCCTCAGTCTGCTCCGCGCATTCAGGGTCCCATACAGTTCGCATCTGATGGAGTTGCTGTATCAGTCCCTGCGGGCTGGCGATCACAGGGAATTCATCTTCCACCTCACGTCCTGTTATGCCAGCATTCCCTACGATTACCTGGACTCGGAGCATAGCTACACGATTGTGTTGCAGACACTTTGTCTGCTGTTGAATACGGAAGTCCAGGCCGAACGGCACAACTGGTCTGGCCGCAGCGATCTCACGGTGTTTCTGCCAGAGTGTATCTACGTATTTGCGTTGAAGTACAATGGCAGCTTGCTTCGTGCGGAAAGACAAGTCCACCGCCGCCACTATGGCCGCGAACACGCCAGCCGTGGTGTCGATCTCTATGCCTGTTATCTGAACTTCAAGCGGGACGTTACCCGTCAGGAACCACCTGTCATCGAAAGCAAAGTCCAAAAACTGGATTTCCCCCCGGAACCCGGTTGATGGCAAGTGCCGGTTTCAGGTTCCGGCAACATCCGGGCGTGGGGGATCCTTGCTCCTTAATCCTGTTCCCCCTGGGGAGAGGGAGGAAGGTACGCGGGAGCCTGAAGAGTTGGTCTTGCGCGGTCCGGAGTTCCCGTTTCATGGCAATAAAGACGCCAGAGAAAACCGGCACGCATGTCCAATGTCATGGCGGAGGGCGGGACGCGGAAAGGATGATGCGCTGCACCGGACCGTAGCGCCCTGCCCTACAGGTCTCCATGGACGGGCGTACGCCGTCTCCCTGTTTGGCGCACCGCGCGCATTGCACCGTGACAGGTTTCAGGGCGGGAACACGATCTCCATGATGTCCCTGTGGGCATTCGCCAGGGCTTCCGCATACACAGCGGTATCCACGCTGTAGGAGATTACGTTGAAGCCTGCCTGGATCCAGGCGTGGCAATCCGCCAGATTGCCGGGTTGAATGCCGGCTCCCAAGCCATGCCGGCGGCAACAGGCGATGACCTGATCCAGGGCGGCCCGGAAATGCGGATGATCGAATTGGCCGGGTATGCCCAGCGACTGGGACAGATCGAACTGTCCTACCCAGAGCACATCCACACCGGGGACGGTGGCAATTTCTTCCAGATTTTCCAGGCCCTCGCGACTTTCAATCTGGCAAATCACGGCCGTGGCCTCATTCAGGGCATCCATCAGCTGGCGCGGATCCCCCCCCGTCTGATACTGGGAAACCGGTCCGCCCAGGCCTACGCCGCGATCACCCACAGGCGCGTACTTGGCCGCCTGCACAATGGCTTCGGCCATCGCGCGGGTACGCACATTGGGCACCATGATGCCCTGCGCACCCATGTCCAGCGCCCGCGCAATAAAATTGTACTGGACCTCAGGTACCCGCACCATGGGCGTCACCGGAGTAGCCCGGAACCAGGCCACCAGATCCGCCACCTGGGCCAGGGAGAACCCACCGTGTTCCATATCAATAAGCACGAAATCCAGTTCGGCCAACTCCGCGAACCGGGCCATGCCCCGGGTATTGAATTCCCAGATCATGTGGCCAATCGGCACATCTCCTTCTTGCAGACGGCTTTTCAGGCTATTGGTATACATGGCAGACAGATTCCTCGGGAGCTTGGATGGGATGATTCAGGTTGCCGTACCCAGCAGCTGACGTACAACACGGAGCAAATCCGGTGTGTCCACGGCCACCTGGGAACCTGTGGTCAGGTCCTTGATCGCCACCTGATTGGCCGCGGCTTCGGTTTCCCCGGCGATGATCACATACCGGATGCCCTGTTTCTCGGCGTACCGGAATTGCCGCCTGAGACGGCCCGGCGCCGGGAACAGGTCGGTGCGCAGGCCGTCCGCCCGCAACTGGTGGGCCACCCGGTGCAGGTAGCATGACACCGCCGGATCCAGCTGGGCTACGAGGACCTGTGGAGCCGCGGCCAAATCGGCCGGAAACATATCGCGCTGTTCCATGATGAGCAGGATTCGTTCGAGACCCAGGCTGAAACCACAGGCGGGGATGCGCGAACCGTGAAAATGCCCCAGAAGATTGTCATACCGGCCGCCCCCACCCCCGGAACTTGCCAGATCCGGGAACTGGACTTCATAGATGGGGCCCGTGTAATACCCCATCCCCCGTGCCAGGAAGGGATCGATGCGCAATGTGTTGTGGGCGGGGCCCGCGCCCAGCAGGGCCGTCAGGGTTTCCAGTTCCTGCAGACCGGCCTGGCCTTCGGGATGATCGGCCAACAGGCGGTGCAAGGCCGCCAGCATGTCCGCCGGGGTGGGTATCTGCACCAGATCCGTCATGGTGCGCAGCAGGATCTGGACACTGGAAGGCGACAGGCCCCGTTGCGCCAGATCGGACCTCACCCCTTCTGGACCAATCTTGTCCAGCTTGTCAATGGCCACCAAAGCGGACGTGGCAAGATGGGGCGGCACACCGGCAATGGCCAGCAAGCCCTGCAGAATCCGGCGGTGGTTGAGGCGGATGCGAAAATCGTCCTCGCCCGTGAAATGCAGGTTGCGCAAAAGGGTCACGCCGGCATTAATGACATCGGCTTCCGCGTCCACCCGGTCCACGCCGACGATATCGACATCGCACTGCATGAATTCCCGGTACCGGCCCTTGGCCGGACGTTCCGCGCGGTACACGGGCTGAATCTGATACCGCTTGAACACCGGCAGCATGGTATGGGCATGGGCGGCTACCAGACGCGCCAGGGGCACGGTCAAGTCATAGCGCAATCCCATGTCAGCGAGATCCTCTTCTGTCGCTTCCGGATTCAGGGCCCGCGCCAGCTTGGCCCCGCGCTTGAGCACCTTGTACATGAGCTGGTCGCCTTCCTCGCCGTACTTCCCCTGCAGTGTGGCCAGATGCTCCAGGGCAGGCGTTTCCACCGGCTGGAAACCGTAGAGTTGAAAGGTGTCCTTGATGATGTTGATGACATATTCCCTGCGTACCACATCCAGGGGCAGGAAGTCGCGCATGCCACCGACAGGCACTACGGGGGTCTGGCTCATGATGCAGGCTCGGCTTATATGGTGGAAGAGGATGGACGGAGACGACTGGTCAGGACGCGCAGGTAGGCCTGGATACGCTGTTGCCGCAGGGCCGGTTTGTGGCCGGCCAGCAGTTTGGCCGTTTCGCCCAGGAGCTGGAGACCAAACTCGATGAGAAGGTAATACCGCAGGATTTCGGACCAGCCCGGGCCAAAGTGCTTGCGGTAGTAAAGTACCTTGCTGGTGTTGAAGACGATGTGCGTCTGTGCCGGGACCTGCGCTGCACTGGTGCCGCCATGGTGAATGATGGCAGCGGCGGGAACGTAGCGGATGCGCCAGCCTGCCGTGTGGATACGCCGGCAAAGATCCAGCTCTTCACTGTACATGAAGAAACGTTCGTCAAAGCCACCGACCGCTGCAAAGGCCTCCCGTCGGATCATAAGCGCTGCACCCTCCAGCCAATCCACCCCCTGGGCGAAGGTGTGGGGCCAGTTCCGGCACTGGTAGTGACGTGACCAGGGATTCCCGGACCACATACGGCCCAGCCAGGTGCTGTCGAAGAAGCCTGTGACGGGTGTGGGAAAACGTCGCCTTGATTCCTGCAGCTGGCCATCAGCCCTGACCAGACGGGGGCCCGCAACGCCCACTTGGGGCTGGGCCTGCAAGGTGGCCCACAGGATGGCCAACGCAGGCGCCTCCACCACGGTGTCGGGATTCAGGAAGAAAAGGGTATGCCCCCGACTGGCCTGATACCCCAAATTGTTGCCCCGCGAAAAACCTACGTTCACGCCCGGGGTCAACAGGCGCACCCAGGGGAACAGGGTGGGAACCAGGGCCGGGGTGGCGTCCGCGCTGGCGGCATCCACCAGTACGACTTCAAAACGGAGATCCGATCCCGTCACTGTGCGCAGGCCCGGCTCGGCAGTGGCGGTGCTGGCCCGTTCCAGGCTGGTCAGGCAATCGCGCAGGCGATCCCAGACATTCCAGCTGACGATGATAAGGGAAAGATCGCAAATGGCAGCCACGATGACAGATTCCGGAAACCGGGGAACAGCGAACCGGGCAATGGCCTTTAGACGGTGGACTGGGCGGGCCTGCGCGCCGGACTGCGTGGCTCAACGGGCTGGAGGATCGCGAGACGTTCCGGTGTCAGGCGGGCCTGCAATTCCTCGGACAGCTCATAGTTGAAACGCGTGCGCAGGAACCGGGGCGAATACCGGTAAATGATGGCGCGTCGGTAGCCTTCCTTGATCCGTTCGGCCGACCCGTGGGTGACGCAGTCGGCAAAAAACAGGGCGTCACCCGCTTTCAAATACACTTCCTGCGCCCCATACGCGGTGCCAGCGGCTTCCCGGATATCATGGGCGGCCACAATCCCCTTGCCTTCGCGCTGCAATCGGGGATGGGGCAAGGTAGCGCGGTGACTGCCCGGAACGATGACCGTGGCACCGTCACCGGGCCCGATGTCCTGCAGCGCCATCAGGATGTTGATCTGGCCGACCATCCACTCCCCGGTATTTTCTTGCCGGAAGGTGAAATAGAACAGGGGCGCGTGACCGCCACTGTGAATGTACAGATACCCCCCGGGGCCACGCACATTCAGCAGGTTTTCGTGAATGGACAGGCCATTGACCGGATTCACATATTTGGTGACCAGGGGCAGCCAGGCCGGGTGATCGATCAGACGCTCAAAGACGGCACCGCCTTCGACAATGTTCTGGAAGTTGACCCCATCGTCCAGCCCGTAACTGTGGGTTTCCACATGGCCAATCCAGGGATCTTCCGGGGCCCGGTCCGTCTTGGGGCGGGGATTCTTGATATAGGACCAGTGATCGTCCACCCACTGATTGATTTCATCCAAATCGGCCCGGGAGATGGCCTGTTCCAGGATCATGTACCCATGGAGATCAAAAATGTAATCGACCAGTTCCGGGTCCGTATCGGTCGTTACGCGGGGATGTTGTTGCAAGTCCTGCATGGGAGTGCCCTGTTGGCTTCAGAAGGAGTGAAATGCAATGCGTTATACGGGTAAGGATAACAAATGCAGGGCCAATTTCCTGCTTGTCCCTGTACCCTTTCCACCTGGCAGCACACGGGCTGCCAGGCCCACGCTTGGCATGAACGAACACAGCGAGGGGCTTCTGTCAGGGGTATTGGCGTTCCGTTTGCAACAAGAGGGCAGACCTTGCGTTGTGGTGGGCTGTGGGACATACGGCCCGCACATCACCTGGAGGGGCAGAGGCAAGCTGTCCCGTGTCCCGTAGGGCCATATCTGGCTTTGGGATGGGGCGCGTTTACGCTCGTGTTCCCCGGTAGCATCCGGCCGAGCCCACCTGAAACTTGGGTACAGTGTTTGCCAGCATATGCATCCTTTGGGCACACAGGCAATGCAACGTGTCTTGCAACATTGCATTGCCTGTATCATTGGGGCCGCGCATTGCGCCCACCAACGTTAATTCGGTGCACCAGGCGTAGGATTGTCCACGGTCTGAAAATCCCCCGTAACATCGGGCACGCGCGCAAAGCTCATGCCTTCACCGGCCTGGTCTTCCGCCCAGTCAACTTGGGCCACCAGCGTGCCCGCCACGGTCCAGATACCCAACTCTTCATCACTGCCCAGGGCAAAGCCGGGCCATCCATTCTTGTCCAGCTGAATCTGCAGATACGCTCCCGGTGCAAGGACCATATCTGCCGGGAAGGACACCCGCTTATCAGGGTCTGTCAAATCGTCGGCCAGCACAAAGTCCGCGAGCGCTATTGACGCATCCGTGCTGTTGTAAAGCTCAAACCAATCCAGCGGGTCGCCTTTGGCGGCAACCTCGTTGATGACCAGACCCATGTCTGCGGGCGCCTCCTCGTCTGCTCCCGCGCCTCCTTCGCTCCCGGCATCGGGCAGAACGACACTCTCGTACTCGTTCCGGTCAATGGCGCCATCCCCGTTGGCATCCAGGAACAATAGGTCTTCCCACGATGGCAGATCGTCAATACCGGCCGCGATGGCAATATCATAGTCCTCCCGGTCGAACACACCGTTCTGGTTGCCCATGGCATCCAGGGCTCCCAGTGTTTCCTCCCATGCCTGGGGCGGGTCTGCCGGCTGATCCCAGAAGACGGCGTTCTCGTACTCGTTCCGGTCAATGGCACCATCGCCACTGGTGTCCAGAGCCAGGATTTCCTCCCACGGCGGCAGATCGTCGATACCGGCCGCGATGGCCATGTCATAGTCCTCCCGGTCGAACACACCATTCAGGTTGCCCATGGCGTCCAGAGCCCCCAGGGTTTCCTCCCATGTCTGGGGCTGGCCGGCCGGCTGATGCCCGAAGACGGCGTTCTCGTACTCGTTCCGGTCAATGGCGCCATCGCCATTGGTGTCAAGGATCAGGATTTCCTCCCACGGCGGCATTTCGTCAATGCCGGCCGCGATGGCCATGTCATAGTCCTCCCGGTCGAACACACCATTTAGGTTGCCCATGGCGTCCAGAGCCCCCAGGGTTTCCTCCCATGTCTGGGGCAGGCCTGTGGGCTGACCATCCTGACACGGAGCTGGACTCAGGGGCCAGGGCCAATCCGGCGGCCCCGATTCCAGCTCTTTCAGAATTTCCCCGCGCCGCTCCTGAATAAACTGGCGTACCCGTTTCGTGTCAGCCGCGGCGGCAGCCCGTTCATGGGGCAAGGCATACTGCTGGACAATGGCTGCCATTTCGTTGGTGCTCTCAAGCAATGCAGTTTCGTTCCAGACCGTATCCAGCAGTTCCTGCAGGCGAGCAACGTAGGCTGTCCGTCCCGCATCATCCTGGTACAGGCGGTGAGCGATGGCCCCGTGAGCCATGACTGACGCCAGTGGCTGGCTGATGCTGTCAAAGGGATTGGGATCCTCCTCCAGGGAGAAGACCTGATCCACACCCCAGGGGATAAAAACAAAGGGGGCGTCCGGTTCCCGGTACAGATGGAAGTTGTTGCGGTTGCTGACATACCCGTCCCAATGCCCGACCAGCACTTCCGTGGCCCAGAAAGAGAGGAACCGGTCCCGGTCAACGATGGCGTCCAGGGCTGCCAGGCCCGCTGGCGTGGGATCCTGCAAGGCAGCGACGACGGCGTCAATGTCCGACCAGTCGTTGGTATCCTCATTGGTTTTCTTTTCCAGGGTACCACGCCATCCGGGACGGAAATCACTTACGGTTCCCTCATACAGGTTGCCCTGGGCATTGGCAAAATGGCGTTCCAGGAAGGGTGGCTTGATTTCCTCCACATGGACATACAGACCCAGGTGCTGGTCATTGACCGAAACGGTGGCAAAGTTGCACCGCGGTGCGGGCAGGCCCGCATCGGCAAAGATCTGATAGGCCAGGCAGGTGTTGATCAGGGAATCGTCCTGAATGCTGTTGTTCAGGGTCATCCGCTCCATGGTACCTCCCAGCGACTGCCCCTCCACGTATTTGTCGAACCGGAGTTTCAGGGAGGGCTTGTCGGTGTTCAGGGAGCCGAGAAATCCCTTTTTGCGAACGCCGACATCGGCATGGGTTTCGCCGTCCACGGTGACCTGGGCCGAGAACCAGGAGTAGATGTCCGCAAAGGGCTGCGCGAGGCAGCCAGTCTCGATTTCCTCCCCCAATTCCTCCCAGGTCCGGGTTTGGTGGCGCAGGGCATCCCAGTCCGCCGGCGCGATTTCTATGGCAATGTCCAGCACGTGGTCCAGCACAAAGTAGGGATTGGTGGTGTCCTGTGCCACCGGGTCTGCCGGGGCAGACTGCGTCGGCACAGGGCTGTCCGCCTCCTCCAAAGGCAATGTGCATCCGGCGACCAGGACCGGCAACAACCCGGTGACAAGCAACAGAATACGCAGCTGCACCATCTCCACAGGCAGGCGTATTGCTCCAGTGATCTCTTTGGCCATGTTCATGGGTGTCTCCTGTAGCCTTGCGGGTGCCGCAGCGTTTGGACAGTTCCCTAATAGAGGCTGTCCGATCTGGGCATGTGGTCTGATGCACCAATTCTATCTGCATGTATCTGTTTGGGACTTTACGTCTGCCCGTGGAGAAGCAGTGACGGCCAGGAGGGCCAACGGGCAAATCGGTCAGACAAGGCGCCCAAGATGGATCTGCCCTTGCCTGTATCTGCCACAGGAAATGAAGCGTCTTTGGCCTATAGAGCATCACAGACCGAAGCCATTTGAGCCCGAGTTGCGCTAGCAACCTAATGCTACAGTTGTAATTCAGAAATCCCCTTGGATTGATGCTGATCGACGGGGAACTTGAAGCTCGGAATTGGGTCTGGATGCCGGAAAGTCCTCCTGACTTTCCCCTGACAAGCATACCCAATGCCTTTGCCTTGCATCTGACAGAAAATTACAACTGCAGTGCTAATCGGAACTGTCAAGGACCCAATGTGGGACAAGGGGCCAGCTACCGCAAGTCTTCCCATGGCCTGGCCGGGGCAGCAAAATCCTCGGGGCATTTTTGCCAACCGCCTTGCGGCCTCTTCCTGGAGCCATGCATCAAACTACACTTCCGCAACAGGTGGTGCCCCTGTCGCGGCCCTCAGCGGCCCATCATGTGCTCCCACATTTTTGCCTCGTGGCAAAGAGCCGCAATGTTCGGACTTTCTCCAGAAATACAATGTATTTCCCACACCGCCTGGACGGTCCTGCCCCGCCCATGGTGCAGGCAGAGGAGAGCAGGACTCCAGACGCTGGCAAGAGACGCCCTATCCAATAGAACAAGATTTCTGCCACTGTGGCGGATCGGCTGACACACGCCTGTCATTCCTTTCCCGCAGAGCAAGTTGCATGCGACCTGTGAGCCGATCCTGGAGAAGTCAAAGTTTTGTGTCTGGTGTTGCCTTGTAATTCAGGCCGGGCGCCGTATCACCAGATCACTCAGACCGAACAGTGCATGCCTGTATTGGGACTCAGGGAAGATGCGCAGGCATTGCTGGGCCTGCACGACATGGGCCTGGGCAATGCTGTACGCCTGGGCAATGGCATCGGATTGGCAGACATCGGCTACAAACCGCTGCACGGCATCCTGCCAGATGGCAGGGGAATGCAAACGCCAGGAATTGGCTTCCTGCAGCTCGGATTTCACCGCGGACGGGTCAGGCTGCTGATCCAGATAAAGGAAGAAGGGCAACGTACAGGTGCCGTTCAACAGATCACTGCCTGCCGGTTTGCCCAGCGCGGCCGGATCACTGGTGTAGTCCAGGATGTCGTCCACCACCTGGAAGGCAATACCGAAGTGCACACCGAATCGCTTGAGTTGCCGGACGCGCGCGGCACTGAATTCCTGGATGAGGCCCGCACATTCTGTGGCCAGCCGGAAGATGCTGGAGGTCTTCAGGGCAATGCGCCGAAAATAGGCGGCACGGGTTACCTCGAAATCATGCTGGGACTTCATCTGCTCAATCTCCCCCCGTACCAGGTAGGACAGCACATCGCTGCAGATCCGGATGGTATCCTTGTTTCCGGTCAGGGCACTGTAATGCGCGGCCTGGGCAAACATGTAATTGCCGGCCAGCACCGTATCCCCTGCCGACCAGGTGGAATTCAGTGTGGGCGCTCCCCGGCGCAGCAGGGAATTGTCGATGACATCATCATGTACCAGCGTTGAGGTATGCAGCATCTCCACCGCACTGCTCAAGGCAATGACCGCGAATGGCAGAGACTGATGGGGGGATCGGATCAGGCTGGCACACAGCAGGGCCAGGGCGGGACGCAACCGTTTGCCCCCACGGGTCAGTATTTCGCGGTAGACCTCCTGCAGGGGCTCCAGTGTCGTCACATCGCGGTGCATCATCATGTCTTCCACCGCGCGCATTTCGGTGCTGATCGAGGCCAGGAGAGTCGGCAGCGCGTCATGCATTGCAGGTTGGGGCGAAACGTCAAGGGTCACAATGCCATCTCCAGATCTGTCCAGCCGAAGAAACGTGCGGCCGTGGCGGAGGTGACAGTCGCCACACGGCCCGGGGAGGTTCCCGCCAATTCCGCCAAAGCCTGGCAAATCAGGGGCAGACGAGAGGGTTCATTCCGCTGGCCCCGGTGTGGATGAGGACTGAGGAACGGCGCATCGGTTTCCAGCATGAGACGTTGCAGATCCAGGGCGGGAACCAGCTGGTGCAGGGCACGGGCATTGCGGAAGGTTACCGGTCCGCCGATACCCAGCAGGAACTCCAGGGCATAGGCTTGGCGAGCATCCTCCCGATCGCCGCTGAAGGCATGCAGCACACCGGCAAAGGGTCGCCGGGTCAGCGGCGAGTGGCGAAACTCCCTGCTCCCTGTCCATTCGGCCAGGATACGGAGTACGTCCGGCTGCGCCTCGCGACAGTGAATGATGACCGGCAGACCAAGAGCCGCGGCCAAGTCCAGCTGTTCCCGGAAGACGGTGGCTTGCTGCGGGCGGGGCGACAGATCCCGATAATAATCCAGGCCGATCTCGCCCAGGGCTACCACCTTGGGGTGTCGGGACAGCTGCCGGATTTGATCCAGGTACGTGGCAGGTTGGGCCGCGGCGGCATGGGGATGTACGCCGACAGCGGCAAATACATCGTCATACTGTCGGGTCAGGTCTACAGCTTCCTGACTGTCCGTGAGTGTTGTGCCGGGATTGACCATCCGCACGATCCCCTGGGCACGCGCTCGGCGTACCATGGCGTCGCGATCTGTGGCATAAACATCAAAGTTGATATGGCAGTGGCTGTCTACCAAGGGCGGCAGGGTGGTTGGAGGGGTGGTCACACTGGGACCCCTGCAGGGCGGATCACTGCCCGATCAACGCCAGCCCTTCATCCAGAATGGACGCGGTCAGCGCGGGGTCAGAGATTTCCGTATAAACACGAATCAGCGGTTCGGTACCGGAAAAACGCACCAGCACCCAGCCGCCATCTTCCAGATGGAATTTGTAGCCATCCGTCCGATCCAGCCGTGTCACCTGGCGGCCCGCCAGCGTGAGGTTCTCGGCCTGCAGCGCTTCCAGCCGCGCTATGGCATCCTGTTTCATGCTTTCGTCGGTAAGGCGCACGTCCCGCCGCGCATAATGATGGGGCTGTACCAGGGCAAACAGATCCTCAAGCAGTACCGAGGGCTTCTTGCCGGTCTTCACCATCAGATCCAGCAGATACAGATTGGCCAGAATGCCATCGCGTTCCGGCACATGGCCCCGAAAGGCATAGCCACCACTTTCCTCACCCCCGATCAGGGCCTGTTCCTGCTGCATGGCCGGGGCCACGAACTTGAAACCCACGCCCGTCTCATGGACGGGAACATCATAGATTTCGCCGAGGCGGTCCAGCATGGAAGTCGTGCTCAGGGTCTTGACGATGGGACCGCGTTCCCCGCGGATGGCCAGAAAGTAATAGGCCAACAGTCCGTACACCCGCAACTGATCCACAAATTGGGCGTTTTCGTCGCCCAGGCCACAGCGGTCTGCATCCCCATCCAGAAACAGGGTGCAGTCAGCGCCCCGGGCGCGGGCCATGGCCAGCCCCGCATCCACGTTGGGGGGCACCGGTTCCGGGCGCTGCATCTCGGGGAAAGCGGGATTGCGTGCAGCGTGCACTTCGTCAATGCGGATTTTGCCCCCGGCCAGAATATCGGAAAGCCAGCCAGCCCCATTCCCCCACATGACGTCAACCAGGACATGCAGGGCAGCCTGGCGAATCGGTGCCAGGTCGATCAGCTGGACCAGGTGTTCCCGGTAGGCGTCAGCCGGATTGAAGGGCTGAATGGTGCCTTCCCGCAACCCCTGGGCAAAGGAGACAGATCGAATATGGGACGGACTGTCCATGGCAGGGATAAGGGCTTCAATGCGCTGGAGCCCGGCCGGCGAGATGGCACCGCCACTGGCATCCCGGACCTTGAAACCGTTGTCTTCCGGTGGATTGTGGCTGGCCGTAATGTTGACTCCTCCCAGCGCGGAGGTATGGGGTATGGCAAAGGAAATCACCGGGGTGGGCGTAGGACCTGTGGTCAGGTATACCCGATAGCCATTGCCGGCCAGCACTTCAGCCACGGCAGCGGCAAAGGCATCGCTCTGAAACCGCTGATCAAAGCCCACCACGACATTGCCCCCTGCCTGCTGGCGTTGCAGATGCGAGGCAAAGCCCTGCGCACAACGACGCACATTGGCGAAGGTATAGGTATCCGCCATGCGTCCGCGCCAGCCATCCGTGCCGAATTGAATCACTGTCATGGAAATTGTCCGCCTGCAGGAAAGGAATTCAGTCTGGTCATCGTGGTTGCCGTCGCCTGAATCGTAACATAGACAGAGTCCGTTGCGGATTCTGCCTGTCCTGCAGACAGTCCTTGCAAGGACACGGTGGATCCCGGTACGCTATGCCATACCGCAGAAATTTTGGACATCTGTTGGATCCTGCGCGACGATTCTCACCTCGCGGCGTCCGATGCGTGCTATGATTCGGTGCTGGGTTCTTGGTCATGACAGCGAGGTCAACGTGGATATAACCTGGTATGGTGACAACTGTATCGGATTCAGGGAACGCGGTGTGACGGTTCTCTATGATCCCTTTGCTTTGAACAAGGACAGCGATCCTGCCCTTTGGGCCAACGCACCCCAACCGGGCCTGTTTCCGGCGGATCCTCCCCCACTCTTCCAGGAAGATGGGGCCAAACCCCGGATGGCCGTGCACAAGCTGGGTTTTGCCGTGGACATCGTCGTGAGCAGTCTGCGTGTGGATGACTCGGAACTGGCTTCCCTCAGTGGCGCACCGAAAGTGATTGCGGCGCCTGGGGAATTCGAGTCCCGCGGGGTGTTCGTGCAGAGTCTGTCTCTGGAACCGGCGGGGGCAGATGAGGCATCGCCGCCGCTCCGCCGTCTGGCCCACTACATGGATTTCGGTACCACCACGATCACCCACCTGGGCATGCCGCGGGCCACCTTTCGGCCACGCGACAACAGGCTGGTGGAGAATCTGGTGCACAAACAGACCCAAATCCTGATCCTGCCCCTGGGCATGGGCGCAGATCTGGATATGGACTGGGCGCTCAGGATCTGCAAGAAAATGGATCCCCGGATCTGTATTCCTGTCGGGTACTGTCAGGCCGAACTGGATACCATTGTGCCCCGCCTGCAAACCATGGGGCCGGTGACCACGGAAACCCAGAAACGCTACCGAGTGAAAAAGGACAGTGCCGAGGAAGGCACCGCCACCGTGCTGCTGTCTCCGTCCCCTCTCAACCGGCCCTGATGGCGGGAGACAAGACCTTCTGCACGGGCCGGGACAAGCCCGCCATACAGGGCGCTGAATCTGCCGGCCAGCGGTTTCGGCGTCAGGGCCTGAAGTTGCGCACCAGAGCGCCAAGGCGCATGGCAAGCCAGGTCCGCCACAGGGGCAACTGGGCCGATTGCCAACTGCGTTCCACGTCGATCTGTTCGGTTGACTGCCTCAATTTGGACATGGCAGCACCATAGGTGTGCCGGACATAGGTCTGGATGATGGCCCGGAAAGGCGGGTCCAAGCGGGGGAACGCCCGGGCTAACAGGGCATAGCGCTCCCAGGGGGTAGAACTGGCATGCAGGAAGATGCGCAAGCGCCGGGCCCAACGCATGAGTTGCTGATAGCGCAGGACCACAGATGAAACCGGGAGTGCGGACGAACCGGTCAATCGGGTGTGCAGGAAATACCATGCTTTTCCCGCAGCCCCCGTGACCACCAGCCCGAGGCCGCCCAGAATGCCTGCCCCCATGATCCCAAGCCAGACCCAGGGGGGCAATCGGCGCACTGTATTACCCCCGCTGGCGAGATCCGGGCTGGCCAGATCCGCGAAGAGTTCCTCGGGTATTTCCTCGGGAATCAGGGAATCCTGGGGGTTGTCGGGAAGTTGCGGGGCCGCGGAGGAGCTTTCTGCCGGACTGGCGGCGGGAGGTCCTCCCGGGTCGCGCTGGAGGACGCTTTCCCCGGCTGTGGGTTCAAACTCTATCCAGCCCAGTTCGCCAAAATACACCTCCACCCAGGAATGGGCATCTTCCTCCGTGACCAGGAAGCGGCCTGTATCCGGATCGTACGCACCTTCCGCATAGCCGGCGGCCACCCGGGCGGGTATGCCCAGCGTACGCAGCATGACCACCATCGCGGTGGCATAGTAGTCGCAATAGCCGCGCTGCACATCAAAGAGAAAGTAGGCCACCGGATCCCGGCCCGCGGGCGGAGCCGCAATGCCTTCATCGTAGGGGATGCGCCGCAAGGCGACTTCCAGTGCCTTGGCCTGGCCATAACGGGTGGTTGCACCGGCGGTCCAGACGGCTGCCTGTTCGGCCACACCGGGATCGACATGGACGGGCAATTGCAGATGCTTGGCCCGGATGGCATCGGGAATGTGTTCTGAGGCCTGTTCCAGATCCCAAATGGTCACGGTGGTCAAGGCGCTGGTGACCTCGTACACGGTTTCCGGCGTTATCCGCTCCCTGGATTTGACATAAATCAGCTCCTGGGTGTCGTCTGGTGCCGCCGCCTCGGATTCCACAGGAGTGTCCGGGGGACCGGAGCCCACGGCCAGATCGGCCGCGGGCATGGCTTCGTACAGGGATATGGTGGACAGTGTAGTTCTGATGATATTGGGAGCTGCCAATACCACATAACCCAGGTCCTGCTGCGGGATGAAGGTTTGCCGCACGAGATCGCGGTACTGCCACGGCGGCGCTGCCACCGGCTGATTGGCCGGAATGGGAACACGGTCCGTCAGGGTATTGCGCCACTGGGATCCGTTGAAGGTGTCGTAGGCATTGGCGCGCCAGTAACGGGCCTGATCATGGCCGGGCTGTGCCTGGACATACATGACGGGTTCGCGGGAAGCCTGGCGGGCTCCCCCCAGAGTCAGGGTGTCCTGAAAGGAGCCTGCGGATTCACGGATCTGCTGGTTGAGGCCCTGATTCCATTCCGCAATCTGATCGGTGGTGTTTTCCCATACGAGGCTGACGGGCTGCAGTCCGCGATTCAGGGCCTGAAACAGGCCCAGTCTGGGTATGCCCCAGGCGATGCCCACGGCGATCAGGCTGAACACCAGGGCATTGCGCATGAAGTCAAACACGATGTCCGTGGTGTAGCGGATCCCCTCCCGTTGCCATTTGTACTGCAGGGAGGCCAGATGGGAACTGGCAAGCAGCAGCAGGGCGACCAGGACGAAGAGGACGAACAGCAGCGTAATGGAGGTGGGGGCATAATAGGTATTGACCGCGGTCACAATCCCCGCCGTCAGGATCGAACGCCAGGTCTGGCCATACCGCAAAAGGGTCCAGGTGCCGAAGTAGGCAATCCACCACAGCAGAAACGACATGTTGAAGAGAAAGATCAGATTGTTGCTGCTGGCCTGGCGATGCAGGACCGTCTGGCCCCACTCCCACCACTGTTGCAGGAGCAGAAAGGCGCGGGCCTGCAGCAGGGAATAGCCCTGCAGGGTCAACATGCGGGCATCCGGTTCCGGGATCTGGGAGGATACCTGAAACAGGGTCCAGCATACACAGGCGACAAGGCCGAAACCGAACATGATGTAGGCATTGGCCCGGGAGTAGGCAACCAGTAACCCGCAGAGCAGGGCCCCCGCCACGGAGGTGAGGAAAATCCCGGAACCGGATGGCAGCCATTCGGCAGCCGCGAAAGCCACGGCCAGTGTGAGATAGAGCAGGCAAATCAGGACCGCATGGGTTCCATGGTGCGGGGTATGGATGACTCCGAGGCCCGGGTAGGGCTGGATCTGCCGGGTCCGGGAGGCGATCATGGGGGAGTCAGAAAGGCGAGGAGATGCGGGAAGGCTGGAGGCGATGTCCCGGAAGCCGTACCAGGAACAGACTGATGCCCACGGCCAGGAGCAGGCCCAGGCTACTGAACAATACCAGATTCGGCACGCGGAGTCTGCGTGTCGCCGCCCGAATCTGCACGGTGGGCTGGTCTTGGGTGGCGGCCCACTGGGCCTGGGCCGCTCCAGGCCGCCCGGTGCTGTTCACCAACGCCACCAGGACCGTCGTGTTGTGCGCCAAATTGCGCCAGTCATGGGCAGAGTTGAGGAAATTCACCTGGCGAATGGCTTCTTCCTGTGAGTTCGTACCGATGCTGGCTTCGGCGACAGCGGTTTCCTCCAGGGCCAGGGCCTTGGCCTCCCAGAGCTGGTAGAGCTCTGTCAGATCCAGAGAATATTCATATACCCGTTCCTCAAAAAGCGGATTGCGGGTTGGGGACATGTACAGCCGGGATCCCTGCAGCAGGTACCGCACCAGGTTCCATTCCGAATTGGACGGCAGCAGGTCGGCCAGATTGTGGGCATGCTGGGGGTTGGTGATATGCAGATCCAGGATGAGCACAGGAGCCGCCGGTGTTCTCTCCTGGGCGCTGGCCAGTACCAGCGTGGTCTGCACCCCGGCTTCTCCCTGCGCCAGAAGGGCTTCCAGTGTCGTGACGGCATCACCGATGCGATCCTGCTGCCGGGTATCGATGGTACCTTCCAGATGGGCGGTGAAAGAGTCAGGACCGATGCGGATGTCCGCATGCCAGCCTGTGAAGAGCGGTACCAGATGGGATGCCGGCATATAGTAGGGATCCAGGATGTCCGGACCGACCAGCCGCAGGGCCTGGTCGGTCATGCCCTGCTCCAGGAGTCGAATCGCCTGTTGCGTGTGGGCATAACGCTGCAGGTTGGCCAGCCTGGCCGTGTCGGCACCTTCGACAAGCAGGGCCGCAATGGCTTCCAGGTCCTGGTTGACCGTCTCCCAGTCTTCGTATTGCGCGGACAAATTCACCCGCATTTCCAGGAGTTGCCAGAGCCAGCGGACCACATCCTTGCGCTGGGCTGTGGCTTCCGGATCCAGCGTCTGCAGTGCCATCTGGGCATGGTGCAGCGCCAATTCCAGGTAGGACACATGCAGGGAAGGGGTACCCGGCACGGTCTGCATGCGATACAGACGGGCCAGCCCATAGTGGGCTTGGCCCGGATCCTGATCCAGCGCCTGCAGGAAAGCCGCCAGGGCCAGGTCATAGTACATCCGCTGGTGGGAGTGGGGGGCATCGGCGGCCATATAGAGGATGTGATAGTGCTGGCCCAGGGTGATATGGTCATCGTTCTGGAGGGCGGCCTGCAGGGACTCCCATACATCCCTGTGCAGCAAATGCGCTTCCGGGGTCTGGGTCGGCAGGGCTTCTTCATACAACCACCGCACTTCATCCGCGCGCAGTTCATAATCCAGGGGGAAGGGCATCAGGACATTGTCCGCCTGGGGCGCAAAGCCCGGGAAGATGCTGATCCGCGTGCTGTCAGGTACATGCCACCAGCGACGGAGCAGGGCCATGTCGTAGGCCACGCGGGGGAAATAGAGCGCGGGTGACTGTACCGCGTAACGCAGTTCGAGATTCAGGCGCTGCCCGGGGTCCAGATGCACTTCGGTGTGGTACTGCCCACTGTCCAGGGGCACCAGGGGCAAGGCTTCGTTGCCGCGATATACGGCAAAGTGCAGCAGCTGGCCATGGACCGGATTGCCAATCGTGCCATGCCGGGAACGGACCCGCAGCTGGAGACTGCGGGATTCGGCCTGTGTGTTATGCCAGCGGTAGGTGGCCACGGTGGCGAAAGTGGTCCGGGACGGGCTGTCCTGTTGCACCTGGATCTCTACAATGTGGGTCAGGAAATCCAGGCCCTGGATTTCCTGGTCGGGAACGAGGTACAGGTGATAGGCGCCGGCATCGTAGGCCGGTACGGCCGACTGCGCCCAACCGGATGAGGGCACCACCAGATGCAGACTGCACAGCAAGGCCATGACAGCGGCGAGGAATTGTCCGGCAGACCCGCCACCCGGCCGCACGGTTCGAAGGAATGTCGCTGTCTTGTACACTTTGCAATTGGACGGACTTTCTGGTATGTTGCGAATGCCCTGTGCCTGACAGTATCCCATAGGCAAATCGGTGTGACATTATACGCCCAATCTTGAAGTGATCCCGTGTTCAAGCTGTTGTTGTTTTGGGATATCCAGCCGGGTCGCGAAAGACTGTATGAAGATTTTATGGTGGGGGATTTCCTGCCTGCCCTGAATGCCATGGGCCTGGAACCCAGCGAAGTCTGGTACTCGCTGTACGGCGAGGGTGCGGATGTCCTGATGGGATGTGCCGTGGCGGACAAGGAGCAATTGTCTTCCATTCTGCAAAGTCGCCAGTGGCTTGCCTTGCATCGGAAGCTGATTTCCTATGTGGCGAACTATCGTTGCAAGCTGGTGCACGATAACGGCTATTACTTCCAATTGTAAATAGAATCGTCCCGGACAGGAGAAGGATCATGTACACTGTCCAGAACGACGGGACAGTGCATGTTTGCGCCCGGCAAGCTGCGGCAGGGCATGTGCAGAACCAGGGGCCTGTGGTATGCCACCGGCCAGGACACTTGCCCATCCCGGTGGCAGCTTGCATTCCTCCCCTCCATTCTCTCAGAACCGGTGAGTGTACCTCAATGACGAACAATTTTGCCTTGCGGTATATCCGCTGGAGCACCGGGCAGTGGGTCCGCCGCGGGAGCCTGTGGCTGTGCCTGGGCCTTCTGGTCCTGTGCGCGGCCGCCTGTACCGCCGAAGAGAACGGTTTCGTGCCCCCGTCGGTCAGCCCCATCGCCTTTCAGGTGCCCACGCCTTTGTCCACCCCGGCGCCGGCAGCCGAAGACCCGCCGGCGACGCCGGCCCTGGCAACGGGATTTACCGAAGATGGTTTTCCTTACCTGGGATCGCCGACCGCACCTATTGTGGTAGTGGAGTATTCCGACTTCCATTGTCCCTACTGCCAGCGCCATAATCAGGAGACATTTCCGCAGTACCGGGAGAACTTCATCCGTACCGGCAAGGTGCAATACATTGTCAAGGACTTGCCCCTGGAATCCCTCCATCCCCAAGCCCGGAGCGCCCACAGGGCGGCGTGGTGTGCCGCCTTGCAGGACACCGATGCCTTTTGGTGGATGCATAGCCAACTCTACGCCACCCAGGCCCAGCATGCACGGGCCGAAAATCCCCTGGCCTTTTTTGAAGCCCTGGCCGTAACCTACAACGATCTGCCCCCTGCCGGTCAGAGCCTGGACATCCATGCCTTTATGGCCTGTCAGCAGGATTATCGCAATGAAGTCAACCGGCACATCGACCATGCCATTGAGGAAGCCCAGGACCTGGGCATCACCGGTACGCCTACCTTCCTGATCTACTACCGGGAGGATCCCGACAAGGTGTTGCCGATCAGTGGTGCCTATGAATACGAGGTCTTTGAGGATGTCACGAACCACCTGGAGCCGTATCTGGCCCGGATGGAGGAAGAGGCTGCGGCAAAGGGAGAATTGCCCTACTGGATTTCGGAGGAGGGGCTGCTGCCGGAGCGGCTGTGGCTGGAAATCCCGGACTCGGCGCCAGAAGGTGCTGACCTGATCTGGGAAGGGGTGACCCGGGCCCAGGATCATTTCAAGGGTTCGCCGGCGGCGCAGGTTGTGGTATTTGAGTTCAGCGACTTTCAGTGCCCCTATTGCCGGCAACACCAGGAAAACACCCAATCGGCTCTGGATGCCGCCTATGTAAGACCGGGCAAGATCATGTGGATATACAAGCATTTCCCCCTGGATATTCATGCATATGCCCCCAGTGCCGCCGAGGCCGCGTTGTGTGCCGGTGAACAGGGACGTTTCTGGGCCATGCACAAGCGGCTTTTTGCCTATCCGGACGAGTGGGCCCACGCGGACTATCTCGCTACCTTCCTGGTCTATGGACAGGAGTTGGCGGCGGATGCAACCGGGGCTGACCGCATGGAAGTGCAGGTGCCCAGCCCTATGACGGCCGATCCGGCGGCCTGGGAGCGTACGGCCTTGCCGGCCTTCGATGTGAACCAGTTCGAGACATGTCTGGCCAACAACGCGTACCAACAGGTTATCGTGCAATCCATGGAGGACGTGTCGGGCGTGGTACAGGGTACGCCCACGTTCCTGGTTTGGCATCGCCGCTATGGTCTTTTGACGCAACCATTGGTAGGATCACAGCCGGAAGAACAGTTCACGAGCATTTTCGAGCAGATCTTTGCGCAATTGGCCGAACTGGAAGGTACGGACCCGTAATCCGGTACATGGCCTCTGGCCGATAGGACCACTTCGCACCAAGGAACAGACGCCATGATGACGAAAACTTTGCCCAACCCCCGGTCCGTCGGCAGACAGCGGTCAGGGTTTTGGGTCTTTGTCACCCTGATATTGTGGGTCGGCAGTCTGAGTCTGGTGGCCTGCAGGATGCCGGAACCGGATACGGTGGCGACGCCTGCGGAACCGACTCCGGAACCCGTGGCCGAGGTCGCGGCGGCCCCCACGGCCACGGAAGAGCCCGCCGCACCGGCCGCCCAAGCGGAACCGGCTGCGGAACCGGTCCCCGAGGTTGCGGCCCCCGCGGATATGGACTGGACACACCACGTCACCGTGTCGGAGGAGTACTATGTCCTGGGCAATCCGGATGCACCTGTGCTAATTGTGGATGTCAGCGACTTTCTGTGAGGCGCCTGTGCCTCGCACGTGTTGCGAGTAGAACCCCGCCTGATCGATACGTACGTGGCTTCCGGTGAAGTGAAGCTGGCGTTCCTGCACATCCTGGATCACGGTGGCAGCAGTGAACAGGCTTCCATGGCAGCGGAATGCGCCGGCGCCCAGGACCCCTGGGCTTTCTGGGCCATGCACAACCACATGTTCGCCAACCAGAGGGCCCTGTTCAGCGCCTCGCCGGACACCTATGTCGGGTTTGCCGGGGAGCTGGGTCTGGATCAGGCTGCGTTCGGGACCTGCCTGAATGACGGTACGTATCTGGACAAGGTACGCGCCATGGATGCGATGCGCAAGAACGAACTGGGCATTCGGCGGCGCCCCTCTTTTCTGATCAACGAGCAACTGGTGGCCGGGGGCATTCCCTTTGAGGCCTTTACCACCATCATCCAGCAGGAACTGGGACAATAGCGGCAGTACCGAGCCAGAGAGGAGGATCGGGATGACCATCCAGGTACGGTTTGGGCATCGCACTATGCCCTACCCGGGTACGGAACTGGGTGAACTGCGTTCCAGTTTCGTCACCGAAGACATGGCAGTCCTGCATGCGCGTATGCAGGACGATGGGTATCTGCTCATGCGCAATCTTATTCCGCGCGACCGGGTGCAGGCCGGTCGCGCAACGGTTCTGCATCACATGCAGGAACGGAATGCCCTGACACCGGGCACCCCCGTGCTGGACGGGGTGATGCCCCGGAACGCCCGGCACGTGAGGCTGATGCGCAGTGACGGGATCGTCTATCACCCGGCCGTGCAGGGAGTACTGGAAGCCCCGGCGCTGTTTGCCTTCTTCCAGCGCTATTTCACGGCGGAGGCCGCGACGTTTGCGTACAAGTGGATGCGGGCGGTGGGCAATGAGGAATATACCGGCGCCCACTACGATTTCGTGTACATGGGACGGGGGTCCGGCCGCTTGCATACGGTCTGGATCCCCTTTGGGGATATCACGGTGGATCACGGTACCCTGTGTGTCTGTGAAGGCTCCAATCATCTGCCCGAATTTGCCCCCATCCGGGATACGTATGGCCGCGTGGATGTGGATCGGGATCGCGTGGATGGCTGGTTTACGCGGGAACCCATGGACATTGTGGAGGAGTTTGGGGGCCGGTGGCTGACCACCGACTTTAACGCGGGGGATGTCATCCTCTTTGGCATGCACACCATGCATGCCTCCACGACCAATCTGACGAATCGGTATCGTCTCAGTTGTGATGTGCGTTTCCAGCCGGCCCATGAGCCCATGGATGAACGGTGGGCGGAAGGCGGGCCGGGGCATCGGATCTTTGGGGACAAGGCGCCTCTGCGTTCCATTGCCGATCTGCGCCAGGAATGGGGGTATTGACGCGGCCGGGGGCGTGTGGACTGCAGGAAGCTACACTCCTGCCCTGCCGCATAGAGGGGAGTTCCGGCATGGGGCAAGGGCTCCCGCGCGGCCTGTCCGATCGGGCCTGGCCCCGGGGCCTGTCAGCCCTTGATGCCGCTGAGGACAATGCCCTGCACAAAGTATTTCTGTGCCACCACAAACAGCAGGATGCCGGGTATGGAGACGGTCAGGGACGCCGCCATGAGCAGATGTTCCCGGGGATCACCCCCTGCGTCCGCTACCAGCTGGAAGAAGCGGAGGCCCAGCGGCAGGGTATATTTTTCCATCGTGTTGAGATAGATCAGGGGCCCCAGGAATGAATCCCAGTGGGTCAGAAAGGAAAAGATGCCGACGGTGGCCAATCCCGGGCGGGACAGGGGCAGAATGATGCTCCAGAGGATATGCAGGGACCGGGCCCCGTCCAGGCGGGCGGATTCGTCCAGGTCCAGGGGAATGGTCAGAAAGAACTGCCGCATCAGGAAAATGAAAAAGGGACCGGCGCCAAAGTAGAAGGGTACGATCAGGGGTTTGTAGGAATCCAGCCACCCCAATTCCCGAAAGATCAGGAATTGCGGAATCAGCAGCACCTCAAAGGGCAGGATCATGGTGCTCAGCACCACCATGAACAGGAAATCCCGCCCGGGAAAGCGGAAACGGGCAAAGCCATAGGCCACCAGCGTCGTGGAAATCACCTGTCCTACAATCGCCATGCCCGTCACAAACACACTGTTGCGGACAAACTGGGCAAAGGGTACCTGGCGCCATACTTCCAGCCAGTTCTGCCACTGCATGGTTTCGGGCCACAGAATGGGCGGAAACACGTAAATCTCGGTAGGGTGCTTGAACGCACTGCCCACGGTCCAGAGAAAGGGCCCCATGAAGAGAGCGGCCATCAGCAGGGCCGGAATATAGAGGAGAGGGGCGCGTCGTTGCCACGACATCAGGGCACCGCAACCGATCCGGATTCAAACCCCAAGGCCATGACCCGTATCCCGGAACGTGGCAGGCCGTGTCGTGATCATCAGCCGGTGTCGCCCGCATAGAACACCCATCGCCGCGAGGCACGCACCTGGAAGTAGGTAAAGGCGATGAGAATAATGAAGAAAATCCAGGCCAGGGCCGAGGCATAGCCCATGTTGAAGTACTTGAAGGCCTGGGTATAGAGATGCAGAATGTAGAACCAGGTGGCATACGCGGGGCCTCCCTCGGTGGATACGTAAGCCACCGTGAAGACCCGCAAGGCCCCTATGATGCCCAGAATCAGGTTGAAGAACATGGTCGGCGAAATCATGGGCAGGGTCACATGCCGGAATTTGTACCAGGGACCGCCCCCATCGATTTCCACCGCCTCATAGAGTTCCTGTGGCACCCCCTGCAGGCCGGCCAGAAAGATGACCATTTGCCCGCCGCCCACCGTAGCCCATAACGCCATGATGATCAGGGAAGGCAAAGCCCATTCGATGCTGCTGAGCCAGCCGGGACCGTCAATGCCTATCTGGCGCAACAGAAAGTTGAGTACACCGAAGTCGGGTTGGAAAATCCATTGCCACAGCAGGGCCAGGGCGACCAGCGGGGTCAGCGAGGGCAGAAAAAACAGGGCACGCAGGATCGTGGTGCCGTGCAAGCGCTGATTCAGCAACAGGGCACAGGCCAGGGAACCCACAATGCCCAGAGGCACGCCGATGGCCGCATAGGTAAAGGTACGGCGCAGGGAGCCCCAAAAGAGGTCGTCACCGGTCAGGGCCTGGGTGTAGTTCGCAAAACCGGAAAAACGCGGCGCGGAGATCACCGTGTATTCGGTAAAGCTGAGATAGAAGGATGCCAGAAAGGGAAAGGCGGTGAAGGCCAGGAAGCCCAGCAACCACGGGGCAATATAGATGTATCCGGCTACTGCCTCCTGGCGCTGGAGTGAGGTACGCCGCCGGGTGCGGCCCGGGACCGGCACAGAGGGGGGCGAAGGGGCCGTGGTCATGGCGCGCAAGACATGCAATGGAGGTGGCCTGCCGAGGGCTCACCGGCCCCCGGCAGGCAATCGGGCTCAGGCGGCCGGTTTGTCAAGAATTTCCTGCAGTTTGGCGGCCACTTCCGATACCACCGCTGCTGGTTCCTCGTTACCCAGCCAGACCGGGTCCATGCCATTGGTATAGGCGTCACGGATTTCCAGGCCCCGGAAATTGCCCGGTCCCTGGAACGGCATGACGTTGTACATGATCTGGGTAAATACATTGTGAATGGGGAACTTGGTCAGGCGTTCACTTTCCCAGACATCAGGACGCGAACCCGGGACGGAGCCGGCTTCTGCAATGCGGATCCCGGTTTCCTGGTTGGCCAGCCATTTGGCCCACGCGAACGCTTCCTCCGGATGCTCCGTGCCAGCGTAGATGCAGGCAGGATCAAATTCGTACATGGAGCCCATCACCCCGGCAGACCCCTTGGGCATGGGCACGCCCCCCAATTCGAAGCGATCGCCAATCCGGGCTTTCCAGCTCTGACCCCAGTAACCGCTTTGGGCCATGCCAATGCGCCCGGATACGAACATGTCCGATGTCTGTTGTTCCGGGGTAGGGGCTACATTGTGCGTGTGCATGAGATCATACACGAATTGTATGGCGGCCAGGCTTTCCTCCGAATCCAGCAGCGAGGTATTGCCTTCGTCACCGTACAGTTCGCCCCCGTTACCCCGGACCCAGACCAGCAGGCTGAACGGATCCCGTCCTGGCTGCATGCCGAACTGGTCGATCTGGCCGTCTCCGTCGGTGTCCTGCGTCAGCACCTGGGCGGCGCTCAGGAGATCCTCGAAGGTCCAGTCCCCGTCAACCGGGGGCTCTTCCAGATTGTTGTCCGCAAACAGCTGCTTGTTGTAATAGCAACCCACCCGGCCGGGATGACAGATCCAGGGCAGACTGTACAAGGAACCCTCGTGGCTGGCCGCAACCAGCGACTCCGGGAAAAACACCGATGTATCATAATCATCGGCCGCTATCAGATCATCCAGGGCGAGGAGAACCCCCTGGTTGGCGTAGCGGTGATAGAGACCGGACAGCAACACGGTCCAGAATGTGTCTCCGATCGTTTGCCCGGCGAGCAGCACTTCCATCTTCTGGTGATATTCGGCATGCGGGAACAGTTCTTCCTTGATCTGAATGCCGGGGTTCTCTTCTTCAAAGGCGCGGGCCCTTTCAATGAAATGATCCCCCTTGGACACCGGTGCGGCCGTGGAAGCGAATCACCACGGGTTCCATGGCGGCTGCCTCATCCCCGGCGGTACTGGGTGCGGCAGGTACACAGGCGGCCAAGGCCAGGGTTCCCAGGCCCAGACCCCCCAATTGCAGAAAACGACGTCGAGAAATACGATTGCCATTCATGGTCTATCCTCCCTGACAGATTAAGGAAACTGGTTGCGAAACTGAATTGCCCGGTGCATGGAACTGCCTGACAGGCAGGAAAGCTGGTACGGAACTCGGTCCCCGGGACATTCAGGCAATGCACACCAAGCCGTGCCGCGAGCCTGCCCGTGCCGTGGGCACTGACTCAGAAGAGGTGAACCTCGGCTCCCTGATCTGTTTTGCATGGGGAAGTTCCCATAGACATTGTAACCGAGTGTTTCAAGGTATCCAAAGTCGTTTTGGAACACGCTTTCTGGTCCGTTGGCAGCGGGCATGATGACGTCCGCGCAGTGAGGATGCTGGCGGCCAAGGGGTGACAGGAGGCAGGTCCGGTTCCCGCAGAGCGGTAGGGTTTCCTCGTAAGGGGCGAAGGGATCCATTGATGCGCTGACACGGACCGATGGGGCCTGAGGGATGGAAACCCAACCGGCGGCACTGGCGATTTGCTTCTTCCCTCCCCGGGGGATTATCCTGTATACTTGCGACCATATGAGAGACAATTCTCTGCGCCATGTCTGACCCCTCCGAAGCCTCCCCCGGCCCGGCCCTGTCTGCACAGGGGGATACCCATCAGTTGCATCAGAAACGCACCTTTGCGCTCTATGGCAACCCCATTCTGGCGGCCGAACTGGTGGGGGAGGTGTGGCCGCATCTGGCCGGCCAGGTGCAGTCGGTCCTGGTGATGTCGCCCTCGGGCTACCTGCCCCCGGAAATGGCGGCGGACGTGGTGGTGCGCCTGTCGGAACGACGCCTGGACCTGGTGCATGTGATGGCGGACCGCGAAGAGCATATGCTGTTCCTCCTGGCCCTGGAAGCGCAGTCCACGCGCATGGCCCCCCATCGGCTGGCGGAATACCGGGAGATTCTGTCGGCGATGGGGGACCGGAGTGTCGCGTTGCGCGATGCCCAGGGCCACGCGCTGCTGGTGTATGCCCTGGTCCTGTATACGGGCCGGGAAACCCAAATGGCAGTCCTGTATGACACCCCATTCCACAATTTTGCTCGCCCGGAGGCGCCGCACCGGCCTCCCGTCCCCATGGTCCGGGTCCGGGACCCGCAGTATGACGACCCCATCCCGGAGCCATATGCCTTCCACCGGGCGTTCATCGCCCTGGAACGGCTGCGCCCGGAGCTGGAAGCGGCCCGGTCCCCGGCCGACGCCGCGGCCGTCGCGCCGGTTCCGCGTCTGACCGCGATCGGGGCGGCGCTGGTGCCCGTGTGGCAACGCTGGCAGGCCTCCCCGCACTTTCCCGCGTTGCAGCAGGGGATGACCCACTATCTGGCGCTGGCCTTTCAGCGGGTGTTGCCTGTCTGGTATGAGGGGTGGCACAATGTCCTGGTAGCGCATGGACTGATCGAGGGACCGGATGCGATTATGGTCTTGACCGCGGAACTGTCAGAAGTCGTCGAATATCAGAAACAGAAAAGTCTGGAACAGGGCCGGGAACAGGGTTTGGAACAGGGCCGGGAGCAGGCGGGCGCAACCTACAGGGACAATGTGCAGAGCCTGGTCCAACGCCTGTGGGGGGACGACGTGGCCGCGGCCTGGGCGACGAGAGCCGCCAGTTATCCCCTGGCTCGTGTAATGGAGCTGTTTCCTTCCCTCAAGGCCCTGATGGACCTGTATGAAGCCGGGACATTGCCCTACGACGCCTTGCCGTTTTACCCTGCCCCCGATACCGGGGAAGCCAGCGTCCGTTCGGGATAACCCGTGTTCTGGCAACGAATGCCATAGTTACCTGTCACGGTACAGATCAAGCAGACACGCAGGAAGAGCTCCTGTGGCGGACCGGATGGCCTTGGTTGATATAGGCCTGCATGACGGACCAGGTTGACACCCGCGCAGAGATGCCATTCGGCTTACCTTTGTATGCCTAAAGCCTGTCTTGGCATAGTGCTACAGTGGTAACTAATAGAAAACGGCTCTTCCCGGCGGTGGTAATGGATCCCGTCCGGTATGGTGTTCCCGTTGATTTCCGCCATCTGCCCGCCGTTCTTGCGTTCTGTGAGCAGTCCCGCGCCATAGGCCCGCGCCTTGCCACATCTCGCTACGCGCAAAGCAGGGCCCCAGGCAAGCGGCCACTTCGTTGACGTACCCCACGATCTGCGCCGTGACGGCGGGGGGCAGCGAGGAGACGGACGACAGCAGGGCACCTGGACACACATAGATAGCGGTTCCTGGAATATACTGCAGTTAGTTACCACTGTAGTAAAAGGCAAGAGCGCAGCCTGTTGCAATCTGGGGCACATCGGGACCGTTGTGAGGGACAGACATGGGACACAGGTACGTTCACTCCCTGCCCTGTTACCTGCCCGAGTTCTGTATCGGCCCCTTTTCCCACACAGACTGGGTAGGCCGATCTCTGCATGCAGCATGGTTTTTCGGGGTTGTCTGCCCACAAAATGCGCCATGAACGGGCGCATCTCACAGGTATAGACAGAACGTATCAGAACAGCTGTTGTTTCCAAGGATCACGAACAGGCAGTGGTATCAACCTCCTGCGCCAGGGGCAAGGCCCCTTCCCGTATCGCAACCTGACACATCCGGTGTATCCGCCTGCTTGCGGTCCGCCAGTCATCAGGAAAATGGACATCCTCTGAACCCAAGTTGCCTTGCGTCCAAAATTCTGTTGTTGCCATGAAATCTTGAGGCCATCACTTTGCTGCTGCTGGATACGGGATGCGGCCAAAGCAACTGTATGGGCTCCAACCCTGCAACACAAAACGCCCCACATGGCTATCCTCTGGGGGCTACACAGATTATACTCTGTGGCAGTCACACCGTAGCGTATGGCCTTGACACCAGGTTTCTCCGGCGGGTCTGATCCATGTACAAAAGACGAAACGTCCTGCCATACTGACGTACATGCCTGATCGCAATACTTCCGTCTGCTAGAACTCCGGCTACCGGGATTTCACCCCCATGTCCATGCACTCCGTACCCAATTTTTTCGCCAGTGAGTACCAGCTGCGGCAGCGGGAATATCTGTTGCGCATTAGCCGGGCCATGACTTCACGGCTGGAGCTGGACAGCCTGGTGGAACTGATCCTGCGAAGTGCGGTGGAATTGCTGGATTGTTCCGAAGGCCTGATCACCATCTGGCCCTCGGCAGAGGCGCGAAGTCGCCGGCAGCACAGTTCCCTGACGGCGGGGATTGGCATCCCGGATGATCTGACCCTCTTTGCCCCTCTTACCGAAGTGTTGCCCATGCAGCTTTCCCGCCGCCAGGGCCCCTACGGCCTCGCCGATCCCGAAACCGAATTCACCGTGTCCTGGGATGAGCGGGACATCCTGCGGCGCCTGCAGCAAGTACAGCAACGGCTGGCCGAACGCGTAGACGGGTTTCGCCTGAGCCCCGAAGTATTGTGGGCTCCGCTCAGTGTCCGGGATGCGCTGCTCGGGGTGTTGTTCCTGTTCCGGCAGCGCAATGCCTTCACCCCACTGGATCGGAAAGTGCTGAACGGCTTCATCAATCAGGCCTCAATCGCTGTGCGCAATGCCCGTCTGTACAGCGAACTGGAACAGCAGCAGAGTCGCCTGGAGGCTGTGATTGAGAACAGTGCGGAAGGCATCATGATTCTGGATCAGGATCGGTATGTCATAAGCATCAACCAGACCCTGGCAGACCTGGTGGGGATTGATCCGGAAGATGCCCTGCAGCGGCGGTGCAGCGATGTACTGGATTTGCACAATGTCATTGGCTTTGACTTCTGCCAGAATACGGCGGCTATCGATCTGCCGGATGCCGAATCCATCGCCTGTGAAGGCGAAATCGTGCGCCCGGGCGCCAAGAAGCGCACGGTGTCCGTGATCTATACGCCCTTGCGTGACCATCAGGGCCAATTGCTGAATGTTATCGTCAATGCCATTGACATCACCCGGTTTCGGGAAGAAGAGGAGCTCAAGACGACGTTCGTTTCGGCGATCAGCCATGATCTCAAGACTCCGGTGACCGTGATCAAGGGCAATGTGGATTTGCTGACGCGGCCGAATACCCCCTGGAATCAGGAAGAATCCCTGGACATGCTCCAGGTCATCTCCGATGAGGCGGATCGCCTGGAGGGAATGATTGACGATCTGCTGGATGTCAGCCGGGTAGCGGCCGGTGCCCTGCGTCTGGAACGGTATCCCGTCGATCTGGTACCCTTGCTGGAATCGGTGGTGCAGGGAGCCCAGCTGCAGACCGGCCTCCATACCTTTGTTCTCGATTTCCCGCCGGATCCCCTGCCTGCCCTGCTGGCGGATGAGGATAAGCTGCGTCAGGTGTTTGCCAATCTGGTGGGCAATGCGATCAAGTATGCCCCGGAGGGAGGTGACATCCGGGTGGGGTGCTGGCTGGAAGTACGGGATCCGGAAAGGGGCGCTGTCCCGCGCATTGTGACGTATGTGGCGGACAGGGGCATTGGCATTCCGGAAAGTGAACTGGATAACATCTATCAGAGCTTCTATCGGGTGGATCGGGGCTCGCAGCGCCGTACCTCAGGCACGGGGCTGGGACTGTTCCTGGCCAAGTCCATCGTAGATGCACATGATGGGGAACTGTGGGCCAGCAGTTCCCTGGGGCAGGGGACAACCTTCTTTGTGGCCTTGCCAGTCATGGATATGGAGGATGAGACAGTGAAGTAGGCTGGGCGGCAGCGGTTGCCTGTGATGTACAAGCCTGGACCGGACCTGCGCCTGTCCGGAAGTCGGAACGATGTGCCATCGAACAGGCCAGGTTACATCTTGCCTGATACGTGGGCCTAGTACTTGGCTGCAGGTTGCCGGACAACTCCCACGGGCATTGCCCGCCGGCATCTTTGGTCAATCCCAGGTGATCCTCGGGCCTGACACCCGGGGCGTCACGCAGAAGGGTCGGGATCTGGACACAGTTTGGACCCCCAGCAGAACTTCCGGGCCGTGAACTCAAATATGCGGCAAGGCGTGGGAGTCAAGGGCCCAGATGTATCCAGACAGGGCTGTGGCACGAAAGCCACAGGCGCTGCAGGCTGTTCCCAACGTGTTGGAGACGTGCACTTGCCGTTTCCGGACAGGACTGAGATCTGCCCTGACAAACGGGATCCGACGGGGAAGCATGCGGGACCGGTCGGCCCCCTGAAGGTTTTCGGCTTTTCGCGCTGCCAGGATGCACAATAACCTGTCAGAATGAATACAAAGAGCTGGTGCCGAGCGTGAATGTATTTCTGGAGCAACTGGGTTGTCGCCTCAACTATGGGGAGAACCATCTGCTGGCCCGCCAATTGCGGATGGCCGGTCACAGGCTGGTGGATTCGGTGGCGGACGCCCATGTAGCCGTGGTCAACACGTGTGCGGTCACCACAGAAGCCGGTCGCAAATCCCGGCAGTTGATTCGTTTGCAGCACAGGCACAATCCGACGGTCCGGATTGTAGCGACCGGGTGCTATGCCACCCTGGAACCCGAAACTGTGCAGGCGCTGCCGGGTGTCTGGAAGGTCACACCCAATGAAGACAAGGATCTGCTGGCTGGATTGCTGGAGGAATGGAGCAGCGAGCTGCCGGATGCCCATGTCCTGGCCATGGTGCAGCCGGACGGGGTCCCGTTTGCCGCGAACGAACAGGGTCGGACCCGGGCCTTCATCAAGGTGCAGGATGGGTGCAACAACAAGTGTACCTTCTGCGTAGTCACATTGGCCCGCGGCCACGGGCGCAGTGTGGATCCCGGAAATGTGGTGCACCAGATCCGGGATCTGTGCGCGGCGGGTTACCGGGAAGCGGTCTTGACCGGCGTGCATCTCGGCAGTTATGGGCGCGACTTCACCGGACCGCAGAGCGTTGGACCTGGCGGCGTTGGTCCGCAAGATCCTGGCGGAAACGGATATACCGCGGTTGCGGCTCAGCAGCCTGGAACCCTGGGATATTGGGGATGGCTTCTTTCCGCTGTGGCAGGAATGGCCACAGCGACTGTGTCCGCACCTGCATTTGCCGTTGCAGGCGGGGTCTGATCCCATTCTGCGCCGCATGGCACGCCGCTGTACAGTAGCCAGTTTCCGGAACCTGGTGGCGCAGGCACGCCAGGCGATTCCGGATCTTGTGCTGACGACGGATGTCATCGCAGGTTTTCCAGGGGAATCGGAACAGGCCTTTCAGGAAGGCCTGGACTTCATCCGGGAAATGCGGTTTGCCCACGCGCATGTCTTTCCCTACAGTGCGCGCCCGGGAACGGCAGCCGCCACGTATCCGGAGCAGGTGTCCAAGCCGGAAAAGAAAGAGCGCGTCCGCCGCGTCCAGGCCCTGGTGGAAGAAACCGGTCAGCAGGTGCGGGCCAGGTTTCTGGGTTCCATGCGTCCGGTCCTGTGGGAAGGCGAGGGACAGGTTCTGGATGATGGCGCTGGCTGCCTGTGGCATGGCTATACCGACAATTACCTTCGGGTCGAGACAGTTGTCCCTGTGTCGGAGTGCCTGACCAACCGGATCACGCCGGTGCATCTGGACGCGGTGACCGGACAGGTGATGTCGGGTACGGTATGTGGACCTGGTAGCTAACCGACAGGAAATTCTGCGGCTGTCAAGGAATTAGGCGGTCTGTGGTACGATTCAGACTGTCCGCGTTCACCTTGCAACAACCCTGAAAGCTTCCGGTATGGCGACCATACTCATTACAGGCACCAGTGGCTTTATTGGTGAGGCCTTGGCAGAAAGGCTCAAGGCCCAACATGATGTCGTCTGCCTTTCCCGCCAGGAGACCCGGGTTGCTGGGGTTACCACGTTGCAGGGGGATTTCACACAGCGGACTGTATTGGCCCAGCTGGATTCCTGCCGGATTGATGCGGCAGTCCATCTGGCGGCGGTTACGGGCGGATGTTCCGAAGAGGATGGCCTGCGCGTCAATGTACAGGGCACCCATGGCCTCATCCGGTACCTGGTGGACCGCGGCTGCCGGAAGTTTGTCATGGCCAGTTCCATTGCCCTGATCGGCGTACAGAATATCCGGTTCCGGCCGCTTCAGGTGCCGGTGCCGGATGAGCATCCGTGCTTGGACCGGGATGGCTATGGCTGGTCCAAATACCTGATGGAGGAAGTCACCCGGTACTTCGGACGCCAGAATCC
>CAXXOQ010000212.1:0-105856 GCA_963664185.2 Caldilineaceae bacterium
GGTGGTCACTGCGGCCTATGTCCATGGGGAAGATGGACTGGGGGGCATAAGCCATACGCTGCCCATCGCGCAACGCAGTCCAGAAGACCTGCCTGCCGTGGATTTCCTGGCGAAAGCCCTTTTGGAAGCAGAGACGCCGATTACGCTGGTGCCCCTGGGGCCTCTCTCCAACATCGCCATGCTGCTGCAGGAATATCCTCAGGTCAGGAGGCCGCATTCCGCGCATTGTCCTGATGGGAGGTGCCTTCGGCATGGGCAATGCTTCGGCCGTCGCCGAGTTTAACATTCGCCAGGATCCGGAGGCTGCGGAAATTGTGTTGACCAGTGGGGTTGACATCGTGATGTATACCTGGGACGTGTTCACGCAGGTCGTGTTTGGCCCGTCGGAAGTCCAGACTATGGCAACAGGCAACGGCAAATGTGGACAGCTGGCCGGCCAACTGATGCGTTTCATGCAACAGAATTTCGGTCGGGACATGGTGTCCATCGGGGACGCCGGTGCCGTCGCCAGTGTCATTGACCCTTCCGGGCTGACGACCCGGATGTGTCCTGTGCGGGTGGAACTGGAAGGGAGATGGACCCGCGGCATGACCGTAGTGGATCAGCGTCCCCAAACCTGGATAGAGAAGGAATCTGCCTGGCAACCGTCCATGAAGACACGAATTGCGGTGAGTACAGAAGTCGATGTGGCACGATTTCGCCAGATCTTCTGGAAAACTGTCGTGGGAGGCCAGGTGGGAGCTGAACCCGCATAGCTGTGTGTTTTGGGCGGACTCCTGAATCAGCCAGTAATGCGCCCGGCACGGAGAGGCCTTTGACCATGCACCACGCGGAACGCGACATCGATATTTTGGCTATGGGGGGTATTGATGCAGACCTCGTTCTGAAAGTGCCGTCGATTCCGGGCCACGACGAAAAGCTGGCAGCGGAATTTGCCGGCTGGCAGTCAGGAGGTCCCGTAGGCAATATGGCCTGCGCCTCCAGTCGCCTCGGTCTGCGGGTACATGCCGTCTGTCAGGTGGGCAATGATGAGGGCGGCAGGCGATTCCTGGCAGATTACGAAGCTGACGGAGTGGACATTGCCCTGTGCGATATTCGTGAGGGCGATGTAACCCCTTTCACCGTGATACTGATCGACCCCACAGGGGAAAAGGTCATCCTTTACGTGCCGTCGTTCAAGCCGACTTACGATTTGGCACGCGTCGGCCAGGCCCTGAAGCGCACGAAAATCATGTTCATGTGGCCCAATTCCGATGATTTTCTGATCCTGGCCGCTTTGGCCCGGGAACAGGGTGCCCTGGTCATGACCGACATTGAACCGGGCAGTCACGACGATCCGTCATATCTCGCCGAGGTACTGCGTGTCACGGACATCGCCAGTTTCAATCAGTTCGGGGTAAGGGCCTGGACCGGGAAGGAACCAACACCCGAGCTGGCCCGGGAATTGACGTCCATGGGACCCAGGTTCGTTCTGTTCACTCTCGGCGCGAACGGAGCTATTGGGGCCTCACCGGAGCTTGCCTGGCGCTGTGACGGACACGCCGTTGACGTGGTGGACACCACGGGCGCGGGGGATACATTCCACGGCGCTTTCGCCGCGGCGTATCTCGGTGGCGCAACTCTGGACCAGGCCCTGACGTTTGCCAATGCGGCCGGAGCCCTGTCGGTAACCGCACTGGGGCCGCGGGGGTTCTTGCCCAATCAGGCGGAGGTACAGCAATTCCTGCAGGACCGGAATTGATCTGGAGTATGCTGTCTGTGGTGCTATGCGCGTGCTGGCCCATGGCGCATGGATGGCACGGGCCCGGGTCTGTGGCTTGGCAGTTTGCCCTGGACCCTAGCCTGCGGGGCCAGACAGGTCTTGCGACGTAGACGATGAAGCCCGGCATTCCCGGGGAGAAGCAAAAGGACAAGAATAATGCATACGAATGCCATGATCGCCCAGGTTGAGAGTCTGCCGGAACTGATCCGGAATCAGTTTGATCCGCTCGATGAGCGAGTGCGCACAATCTTGAATCATGAGGAATGGCTGTCTGTCAAGCGCATCATTGCCACGGGATGCGGCGATTCGCACATGGCCGCGGTGGCTGCCCAATGGGCCTTTGAAACCATTGGGGGCGTTCCCACGGAAGCCGCTACCGCCATGCGGGCGGCCCGCTATGCCATTCCTGCGTGTGATGAACTCGTGTGGCGCAATCCCCTGGTCATAGGCATATCGGTATCGGGCTCGGTAAGCCGTACCCGTGAAGCAGTGACCGTGGCGCGGGAAAAGGGATCGTTGACCGTGGCGGTCACGGGCAATCCGGAAGCACCCCTGGGGCAGGCGGCGGAGCGCATTCTCAACTGTCGGATTCCGGACTTCGTGTTTGCACCCGGCGTGCGGTCCTACCGTATTTCCCTGTTGACCCTCTGGCTGATGGCCATTCGTCTCGGGGAAGTACGAGGACACATCAACGGGGGCCAGGCACAGGCATTACGCGACAGTCTGCGCAGTACCGCCGATGCCATCGAAACGACCCTGGAATTGAGCCAGGAACCGGCCCGGCAGTTGGCCCAGGAATGGGCCGAGCACACCCATTTCACCTTCGTGGGCGATGGCCCCAACTTGGCCACGGCCCTGTTTTCGGCCGCCAAGATATTGGAAGCCGCGGGGCGGGATGCCTGGGGCCAGGACACGGAAGAGTGGGCCCATCTCCAATACTTCAGCCGCATTGAACCGCAGGGCCCCCACGTTTGTGATTGCCGATGAAGGACGGGGCGCCTCCAGGGTCCGAGAAATCCTGCCGCCCATGCAGAGAATAGGCCGCAGGATTGCCCTGATTTCGCCCCCTGGCGATGGACTGACCTCCTGCGCCCAGGCGCATCTGCCTGTGGCAGGCGGTGTCAGTCCCCTGTTCAGTCCGATGGTGTACGCCGTACCCGGGGAACTGCTGGCTGCCCGCCTGGCGGAAGCCATCAACGAACCATTCTTTGGCGGCTTCACCGGGGTCTACGATCGTGAGCGAACCGGTGGCAACAACATTGTGACGAGTGCTGTGGAGTCCCCTGGCCGATATGGAGAGCCAAACAGGCTTGCCTGCGGTCTGATCCGGCCGCCCCTTATGCGGAAGCAATATTGCATTATGGCGAGAAAGGCCACGGCAAAGACGGCGGTCGCAAAAGGCCGTGACGGGATAGGGAAACTGCCGAACGGCGTTGGGAAGCGTACCAGCAAGCAAGGGAAGTGTGAAATGCCGGTGCAGGACATCCGCATACCGACACGGGAGCGTGCAGCTGTAGATCCGGAGTTCGGCCAAGAGATGCTTTCCCTGGCACAGGAATTGGAAGGGGAAGGCTTCTCTGAGGTTGCCCACAGCCTGCGGACTGAGTTGGTTGCCTATTCCCCTGAACGAGCAGGGACAGCGGTAAGGGCCGTTTCCTAAAGCAGAACCAGGAAGTGAGACCCCCATGGAAGAGGAAACAAGGTTGACTGACCATGGGGGCCAGGCGGGGATGAGGAGCATTGGAATTGGGGTGCAAGAGATATAGACAGGAACACGGAAGAGCGATGGATGAGCTGAAGAACTGCTTGTTGACCGCCAACTTAAGGCAACCGAACGCGATCTCTCCGTGCCAGCGTTGTTGTTGGCGGGTCTGTGGTGACTCCCCACATTCCCTTGGTAATCCCGAATATCGCAGCCATGAATAAGACTGCGCAACAACGGAATGGATATCCATCCTTAACCAGGCGTAGACACAATACTGTTGCCTTGGCTGAACTTTGTACCAAGTAGGGCTCAGGGGAACATGGGAATGGCCTGTTGGCTGGCAACGTCCAGCAGGCCTGCCGTATCACTGGCCGAAACCTCCGGAATCACCGTCAGGGCAAGTCCGGTCGTTGCCAGGGCCTTGGCCCTGTGGGTAATGCCCAATTCCACGGCTACGTCATTGAGGACATCCATTTCCCGGGCCAGGTCCGACACGGAAAGGGCGGACATGAGACCGGCAATGGGCAAGGCAACGCTCGCCAGCACATGACCCCCGGCGGCGAACGCGATCCCACCCTGGGATTCCTCCAGGTGCCGTACGGCCAGCGCCATGTCCTGGGTATTGCGTCCCACGACCAGGAGATTGTGGGAATCGTGTGCCACTGTTGATGCCACGGCTCCCTGCCGGAGTTGCAGCCCCGTGAGGACAGACAGCCCTGGCCCGTGTGGCTGCCCATGCCGCGGTATCACCGCCGCAAAGCAGGCATCCTCAGCAATGGAATCCAGCTGCACACTGCCGTTCTCGATGTGGGCGGTGACAGTACGGAGTTCCGTGAGACGGGATGGCAGCAGGTGCATCACATTGATTTGCACTTCCCCCTGCGGTATGGGAGGCCGGGGTGCCAGATCGGAAGCCGCAAAGGGTTGCAGGTGAACCGTGTTGCCGCCGGGCGGTTCCAGTGTGGACAGAGGGATGTCCACCAGGAGTTCGCGATCCCTAACAACCTGCGTGCCGCCAGCAAACACATCCTGCACCTGTATCTCTTCCAGGGAACTCAGCAAGACCATGTCGGCCCGCAGGCCAGGTGCAATGGCACCCCGGTCCCGCAGTCCGTAATGCTGGGCTCCCATCCAGGTGGCCCAGCGGATGGCCCGCACCGGTGCGACGCCGTGTGCTACCATTTCGCGAATCACCCGGTCCATATGTCCGTTGGCCATGAGGTCGGCCGGCTCCACATCATCGGTACACAGGGCAATGTCCACATGGGGCGCCTGCAGCATGGCCGGCAGAATATTGGGCACATGATTGCCATGACTGCTGACTTTCAGCAAGGGAAGCAAACCGAGGCGCAGCTTTTCCAGGCCTTCGGCCCCGTCGCGCAGTTCGTGATCATTGTGAATGCCCGCGGCCATATAGGCGTTCAGGGCCCGACCCCGCAGCAGGGGCGAGTGACCCTGAATGACGGAATCCGCATCAAGACCGGCCTGGACAATGTCCAGCATGCGGGGATCGCCATTGACTACGCCCTGATAATCCATGACTTCCGCCACGCCCAGCACCCGTGGCCACTGCAGCATTTCCGCGACATCAGGGGCTGTGAAGGAAGCGCCAGCGGTTTCGGCTCCTTCCACGGCGGGGACACAGGAAGGTATACAGATGAAAACACTGAGGGGAATGTCAGCGCTGCTGTCGATCATGTACCGCACACCTGCCTTGCCCAGCACGTTGCCGATTTCATGGGGATCGATGATGGAGGTTGTGGTGCCCCAGGGCAACACCCCCGCGGCGTAGGCAGGGGGAGTCACCATCGTGCTCTCGATATGCAGATGCGTGTCCACAAAACCGGGCGCCAGCCATTGGCCGGCAGCCTCAATCGTCCGACAGGCTTCCAGCCTGTGGGTCCCAGCCGGCGTGACCAGGGCAATCCGGTCCCCGTACACGCCGACATCCGCCGGATACACCTCACAGGTAAAGACATTGATCAGATTCACATTGAGGAGAGCCAGATCCAGGATCCGGTCTCCCCGGGCGGCCTCTACAAGCTGGGTTCGGAAAGACTCCATGACACAGTTTCCTTGCGACTTTGGGCATGCGGTGCCGGATCAATGTACACTAAACACGGAATTCCGTGAAGTCGGCACAGTGGTGGTCCGTCCCTGCGTTGCCTGCGGGCCAGATCGTGGCCGTGGCTTGGTGGCCCTTGCCTCGTCCCTGTTTGCCGGAACCTTCTGCAGCAAGGATACTAGAGAGATGCGTGAACTCGTCCAGTTGGGACAAAGCAAACAGATCTTCGGTCTCATTCATCTTCTGCCTTCACCGGGTACACCACACTACCAGCCTGGGAATGAAGAACGCTCCCTGGAAAAGGCGTTGCAGGATGCCTGGGCCTTGCATGACGGTGGAGCAGACGGCGGCTTGATTCAAACCATTGACGGTGTTTACCCGATTGGCGAAAGCGTCGATCCGGCACGCCTGGCGTCCATAGCCGCTATCACCCGCAAAGTGGGTGAGGAACTGCCTGCATCGTTCCAGATTGGGGTGCAGATTCTTTGGAATGCCCTGCAGGCGTCATTGGCCGTCGCCTTTGCCTGTGGCGGTTCCTTCACACGCAACACGGCTTTCGTGGGCTCAACCGCCAGTGCCTATGGCATAGCCCAAGCAGATCCCTCGGGATTCCTGCAATACGTGCGCCTGCTGGGGGCGCAGCGGATACGCCTGATCGCGGAGATTCACAGCATGCACTACCGTTCCCGGGAAGGGTATGACCTGGCCCAGCTGGCCGAACATGCCTGGCGCTGCGGGGCACATGCCGTGGAAATCGCGGAACCCGAGCCGAGGCGTTGCCGCGAGATGATAAGTGAAATCAAGACGGCTGTCCCGTCCCTGCCGGTCTTGTTGGGCGGACACACGAATCACGCCAATGTAACGGAGATGCTGGCGGATGCCGACGGTGCCTTTGTGGGCACGTGCTTTCAGCCGGAGGGTTGGGGCACGAATATAGACAAGGAGCGGGTAAGTGCCTACGTGGATCAGGTACGGGCCCTGGAGTGAGTCGTGCCGGATCTGTTGGTTTACGGCAAGATCATTCTCGATACCCTGCGTCTGCCCTCGGGCAAGTCGGTTACAGGTCTCCTGGGTGGCGGAGGGCCGCAAGGCGTGTGGGGTGCACGCCTCTTTGTACCGTCGGTAGGATTTCTGACGCGGACCGGGACGGACCTGGAAGCACAGCATATCAGCCAATTGCGGGCGCTGGATGTAGATTTGGGAGGCTGGCGCCAATACCCGCATCTGTCAACACCCGAACTGCGCATGTCGTATGATGAGAATGAAAACATGCTGGACGAGACGGGAAATCCCGTGCCCGTCGTACGCTGGGAAGGCAATTGGGCCCGGCTCCTGGCCCAGACCATTGACTGGCCTCCCGCCTACCAGCAGGCACGCGGGATCCACCTGATTACAGAGATTCCCGACGAAACCATGGTGGAAGAAGCCCTGGCATTGCGGGACAGGACCGGTGCCCTGGTATCCCTGGAACCGCTGATTGATATCCATGGATGGTCCAATCTGGATGCCATGATGGAGTTGGTATCCCGCGTGGATGTAGTGTGCCCTGACAGTGTTGCCGCCTGTCACGTGGCGGGCGTAAACGATCCGGCACAGGCCGCCCAGCACTGGTGTGGGCTGGGACCCTCCTTTGTGGCGGTCCGGGCGGGGGCACGCGGATCGTTTCTGGCGAGCAGGGACATGGAACAGGGACTGCACCTCCCGGCCATGGCGGTGCGTGTTGAAGATCCCACTGGTGCGGGCAATGCCTTTGCCGGCGGTTTGGTCGCTTCGCTGTTGACCGGCGCCGACCTGCCCAGGGCGGCATGCCAGGCGACTGCCGCGGCGGCCTTGATGCTGGAACTGGTAGGTATGCCCATCTATTCGGAAGTGGCGGCGCACAGGGCAAGGGCCCTTGCCCATCACCACTTTCATTCTCACTTTGGTGTATAGCTCCTGCAGGCCAGACCATTCGGAATCCCATCATCCGTACATCCCATGAAGACCCAAATCTACGCACACAAGACCGTGGCGGAAGCCGTAGCCAGTGCCCGGGCCGGGGCCAACTTCATTGGTGTGACGGCAGGCCAGAACGGCAGACTCCCCCTGGAACTTGACTTTGGGCATTGTCGTGCGATTTTCGCTGCCGTGCGGGAAGCATCGGAAGCCTGTGTTGTGGCGCTCACCGTTGCCTGGGAATCAGACGAAATCCGGGAGACCGTGGCCCAGACCCAACCGGACGTCATTCATTTGTCAGGCGATTATGAAAGGTATGATCCCGCCATGGTAACGCGCCTGCGGGCAAGCATTTCCCCGGTCAAGGTCATGATGGCGATTCCGGTGGGGAAGGCCGATTCGGTGAGCAAGGCCCAACGCTTCGCCCGCGCCGCCGATTTTCTGCTCCTGGATACCGATCGCAGCCATTTGCCGGGGGTAGGGGCGACGGGAGAAGTGCATGACTGGCACGTAAGTGCCCGGATCGTGCAGCAGGTCAATATTCCCGTCATTCTGGCCGGAGGGTTGAGTCCGCACAATGTGCAGGAGGCCATTCGCCAGGTGCGTCCGTGGGCCGTGGACAGCTATTCGCACACCAATGCGGACGATGCCCGCTACAAGGACATCCAGAAGGTGCGTGCCTTCATCCAGGCCGCCCAGACCGCAGGATGAGGAATTCCGGCAAGCGAACATGAAGATTCAGATCTATGAGCATGTCCATGTGGATGACGTCCGAGCCAGTGTGCGTGCAGGGGTCAATTTCATAGGCGTCAAGCCTGGGGCCAAAGGGCAAAGCGAGGGGGAAGTAGACTTCACGCATTGCCGGGCATTGTATGCCGCTGTTCCCCCTGCGTCAGGCGTTCTGTGCAACGCCCTGACTATAGCCACCGAAACGCCGGAAATTGTCAGCATGGTGCAGGCGGTACAGCCAGATCTCTTGCACCTGTCCGGCAATATTGCCTTGACTCCTCCCGACCAGGTGGCCGCGATTCGGCAGCTGGTTTCCCCGGTGAAGATCATGCTGGCCATCCCTGTCGCCGATTCAACGACGGTGCAGCTGGCCCTGTCGTACCAGGGTGTCGCCGATTACCTGTTGCTGGATACACCGGCGCCGGAGGGTTACGTGGGAGCCACCGGGCATACCCATGACCTGGCCGTCAGTGCCGCGATTGTACGACGGGTCCATCTTCCTGTCCTGTTGGCCGGAGGCCTGCACCAAGGGAATGTTGCCGCTGCCATCGGCCAGGTGCGGCCCTGGGGCGTGGATTCCTTTACGCATACCAACCGGCCCCCAACGCGACGCAAAGACGGGAGCTTGGTTACGGCCTTCCTGGAAGCCGCGAGGGGTGCCCTGTAACCGTGGAAACAAGACAGGGACGCGGCTTTCTGGTGGGTGACCTTTGTGTTGACCTGGTCCTGCAAATCCCGGAAGAACGCGGTAATGCCAGGCAGCAGCCGGAGCCGGAGGTGCATGGTGGGGGTACCGTAGCCAATGCCGCGGTAGCCCTGGCCCGTCTGGGAATAGACACCCACTTTGTGGGCGTGGCGGGAGATGACCTTTACGGCCGCACGGCGGTAGAGGAACTGGCCCGTGAAGGCATTGATGTATCCCAGGTGCAGTACTCTTCCCGCTGGCCCACCATGATGGTGATCGCCATGATAGACCAGACAGGCCAGCGTACTGTGTTTGGCTGGCCCCGGCGTGACCAGGCCTTTGCCGAACTGCATGAGGCACACGTGCAGAATCTGGACCTGCGACCCTCGGATTGGTTGCACACGACGGGGGTTTGCATGGTGCAGGAGACAGGCTGCCGTGCCACCCTGGCGGCTTTGGATCTGGCCCGTGCCCGAGGGGCGCGAACCTCGTTTGATCTCAATCTGCGCCTGGGACTGGAAGGCAGTCATCTTCCCCCGGCCTACGTGGATGTGATTTGGCAGGCTATCGAACGGTCAGACTATGTCCTGGGTTCCGCCGATGAGGAACTCTTTCACCTGATTCCTGGCGAACCGGACATCAGGGCCGCCACGGCGCAACTGGCGCGGCGCGGCGGATGTGTGGCCATTATGCGGGAAGGGGCCGCAGGAGCGCACGTTTCCCGAGGAGGCGAACCCCCATGCACTTTCCTGCCCTTTGACGTTGAGGTTGTGGATACCCTGGGCGCTGGTGATGCCTTCAATGCCGGCTTCATTCAGGCGGGGATGCGGGGAGACACCCTGGCACAGCAGGTGCGGCGCGGGCATGCCGTGGCCGGGCTGCAGATCGGAGGTCGGGGAGCCCGCAGTGCGCCAGAACTCGGGGCCGTAGAACGGTTGCTTGCCGATCAGGCCTGAAAGTCAGGCCCTGTCACAAGAGCACAAGGCAGACCATCTCCGCGCCGGGCATTTCTTGTGCGGCAAGTCTTGTTGTCGCGGCTCAAAGCATGAGCCCCACCGGCGCCCGGCGACAGTTTCCTGCCACCCCAATAGGGCTTTCCTGGACAAGTGACCAGTCAGGCGTTGTGCCTGATTCTTCGTTCTATCGTTCGCGCCCAACTAGCGGCCAGACCTTGACCACGGCAGAGAGAGGACGCGGAAGGAGGAAAAGCGGGACAACCACATGCAGGGCTGTACGCGCCTGCAACTCCACAAAACGCGCGGCCAAGACAACTGTTTGCCACAGTCAGGGCATGGCTGTGGTCAATTCCAGCTCTGCCAATATATGCAGTGCCTCGGTGGCCGACTGGCCACAGGTATCCGGAGATGGCATGAATTCCTGGCACACTGCAGGGCGTTCCGGTGATTCATAAATGAGGCAGAGGTTGTCCGCCGAGAGATGAATGCAGCGTACACCCGCCGGTTTGGGACCCATGCCAGGGATGGGCGTACTGATACTGACAGCAATGCAACAGGCTGCGCAGCCTGCATGACAATCCATTGTGCAAGGTACAAGACGGAGCGCAATGCCGGGCAACCCGCCAGAATCCCGCTATTCGTCCACTACGTCATATACCCGCGCAATCCATCCCGAAGTGGCATCACAGTACAGAAAGTGGGGACCCTCACGGGTGAGACCATGGGGTTCGGGCATGTCCGATGGCAGTTGCACGGTCTTCTTCACCTGCCCCGTCTCCACATTCATTTCCACGATTTGCCGCTGATTGGTGTACACCAGCCACAGGGATTCGTTGGTCCGCACAAGACCATGCGAACGGTCGTGGATCAGGGGCAGCGTAGTCATTACCGACCAATCCGCCATCCGGACCTTGCTCAGGGTATGGTACTTGAGTGTGCTGAGCCAGATGTGCCCCTCCTCCACGGCATCCACTTCAATCCCGTGGGTGCCTCCGCCTCCGGGTATGGGATGGCGTGACAGGGTTTCCCCACTGGTGGCATCCACCTCCAGGACTTCTCCCTGGTGTTTCGCGGCATCGGTGGTGCGCGCCGGACGCCACAGGGAGGCGGCGCCATTGGCGGCCATCCACAGGGAACCATTGGCATAGCAGATGCCGCTGGTATTGGATGATTCACTGGGCAGTTCGCGCAGCAAATGGGTTACCCCGTAATCATTGGGGCCGTCCATGGCCACCAAGGCCAGGCGATCCGAAATCTGATCGGCCACCCAAAGCCCTTCCGGCGTCAGGGCGATGCCATTGGGCACCGCATACGGGGAACGAAACAGCTTTTCCACGCGGTAGGAACTGTTTGACATAACATCTCTCCTTGAGCATGAATCAGACGGCAGGGATAGCGATATTCAGTTCTTGGGCGGTATCTGCCAGGCGTTGCCATGTAGCCTCCTCAATCGGGATGCCGGCCGACGTGCGTTCCTGCACCCGTAGCCTTTCCAATTCCCCAGGCAGGTAGATGGCATCCACGCCCGGCATGGTCCGGGAAGACTTGACCCAGTCGATAAGGTACTGCACTTCCTGCAGATATTCCTCCATGTCGACGAAATGCTCAATGTTGAGGGCAAGACAGAGGAAGCCGCTGGCTCCTCGGGTGGGCTCCTGCCGGCTGCAGCCCGCCCGCGACAGACTGCCGGCCATCACATCGATCATCATGCCCAAACCATAACCCTTGTGGCCCAGGGCACCTCCCAGGGGCAGCATGGCGGCATGCGGCGTGCGCAGGGCGGCCGGATCCGTAACCGTCTGGCCCGATCCATCCACCAGCCATCCTTCCGGAGCCGACTGATTGCGGGCGGCCAACACTTCAAGTTTGCCGCCGGCCACCATGCTGGTCGTGATGTCCAGCATCATCGGCGAGCCCGAGGCGGTGGGTACACTGATGGCTATGGGATTGGGGGGCAAGCGGCGGTCCGTACCGCCAAAGGGTGTGGTAAACATGGCCCCGCCATTCAGCATGATGATGCCAATGCAGTTCCGGGCGGCTGCCAGGGGAGGAAAGGCCCCCAGGCGGCCGATATGGCTGGCAGACCGTACGGTCACGGCGCCCAAACCATGCGCCTGGCACTTTTCCACCGCCATGGACATGGCTTCGTAGGCCATTAGAATGCCAACGCTGCGATTGGCATCAATGACGGCCACCGCAGGCGACTCTCGTTCGACAATATGCTGGCCAAGAGGCTGAATCTGTCCTGCCTGCAATGCCTTGGCATATCCCGGAACGCGCAGAACCCCGTGCGAGTCATGGCCCATGAGGTTCGATTCCACCAGATGTGCCGTTGTATCCGCGGCCTGGTCTTCCGGCAGACCTGCCTGATGCAGAATGGCAGTAATGTACGCGCCAAGAACGTCAGGTGCTATAGATGGCATGGAGCAAGTGTCCTGTATTGGATAGGCTTTGCCTGTCCGGGTGTCCGCAGGAGCACCCACGCGGCAATGGGGCAATTTTTGGGTATGCTTGCCCTGAAGTATACGTCAGAAAGGCTTCTTTGGCCCCTTCAACTTGATCGGGCAAGGTCCTGGAGTTGCCGGCCAAACCATCGCTGCCTGCGCAGGAGGTGGTCAACTATGGGCAGGAATACGATGCTGGCCCAAAACGGCCGGCATGAACTGTGTTGCTATCCTCCTCTTGCCCGGTATGGTGAGCAGGCATCTTGACTGTCGGGTGAATCACACTGCACATCCAGGAACAGGTGTTTCCTGCCCGCCATACCCGTCGCCACAGCCCGACAGGCGCTCCTGGAGTCGGCTATACCGTTTTGGTATCTGCGAAGGGCAGTTCGGGCATCCGCAGCCCCTGGGCCGTCAGGCAATCCCCTGGTCCGCCAAAACAAGGAGGCGGTTGTACTTGGCCAGGCGTTCGGACTGCGTGATGGATCCTACCTTGATGTTGTCGGCGTGCCAGCCTACGGCCAGATCGGCGAGCCAAGAATCTTCGGTTTCCCCGCTCCGTGCGGAGACAACGACGTGCCAGTTCGCCTGCCGGGCCAACTGGAGGGACTCCATGGCTTCCGACAGCGTGCCAATCTGGTTGACTTTCAGGAGCAGGGCATCAGCAGCCTGCTGTTCCTGTGCCTGCCGAATGCGATCAGGATGGGTACACAGCAGATCATCCCCCAACACGACAGTTTGGCCGCCCAGCCGCTGGTACAGGGATTGCCAACCTTCCCAATCATCCTCGGCCAAGCCGTCTTCAATGCTGTAAATGGGGTAGGAATCACACCAGCGGGCATATTGCTCGATGAGTTCGGTCGCGGTCAGGCGCTGGTCGTCGAACCGGTACATGCCATGATCATGGAAATGGCTGGCGGCGGCATCGATCGCGATCATGAAGTCTTTGCCGGCCACGAAACCGGCCGCTTCGGCGCAGGTCATGGCGTCTGCCAGCATGTCCTGGGCGGAGGCGAAAGGGGGGGCCAGACCTCCTTCGTCGGCCGTCAGGTGCCGCATGCCATACCTGCTCTCCACGAAATCTGCGGCCGTGGCGTAAATCTCGGCCATGACGGCCAACTGATCCGGTAGCGCACCGCCCGGCAACGGCACAATCAGTACATCCTGCACCGCAACCTGCCCCCCTGCATGCCGACCGCCACTGAAGAGATTGATGGTGGGCAGAGGCAGTGCCGGGGTACGGGGCGAGCGCACCCGGCAGGAGCGAATGGAAATACGCGAACAATTCCATGCCGCGCTCCGTGGCCACGGCTTTGGCAAAGGCGACAGAAACCGCCAGCAGAGCATTGGCGCCCAGACGCGATTTGTTGCCTGTGCCATCCAGCCGCACCAGATGATCATCCAGTTCGCTTTGGGTGCCAAGAGCCAGTCCCTGCAGGCTGTCCTGGATTTCCTCCTGGATATGCGCAACGGCGGTCAGGCAACCGAGACCCCGGTATCGCCTGGGATCACCGTCGCGCAGTTCCCACGCTTCGTGCCGTCCTGTGGAGGCACCGGAAGGCACCGAAGCCTGCCCCAGTGCCCCTGATTCCAACTGGACAGTGCACTGCACGGTGGGGCGTCCCCGGCTGTCCAGGATCTCCTGGGCACGCAATGCTCGGATCTGGGGACATGGGCAATCTTCCTGGACGGTTTTCCTACCGATCAATATGCGACAGAAATGCCTGGACCAATTGGGGCACAGACAGGGGTGGATGATCCAGCAGCGACAGGACAGCCTGTATCTGCCGCGACTTCCGGGCTTCATCCAGATATTCCAGAGGGGAACGGCCTGCGGCGCGGGCCAGCAGGCAGGCCAGCGTATGGCGGATGCATCGTGCTTCCATCGCAGATCCCAGGGCCACATTCCGGGACGTCTCCCGATAAGCCTGCCAAAACTGTATCCCGGCCTGCTGAAACTGCTTGCGTTGCTGCGCCAGATAATGCCCTTTGCTCAAGGCATGAGTCAGGGCAAAACCTACGTCGAACGCCGGGTCGCCAACATGACAGACTTCGAAATCCAGCAGAAAGAGCCTATTGCCTGACAGCAGGACATTCTTGGGACTGTAGTCCCCGTGAACCAGGGACAACCGGTGGGACAGGGTCTCGTCCACAAGGGTTTGCAGAAACCCCTGGGCTTCCCGTACCTGGGTGCCGGTGTACTCATAATAGGGTTCCAGCCGCAGGGATCGAAAATAGGTGCGATCATGCAGCTCTTGCGGAATGAAATCCGGGTTCCCGGCGGTAGTACCATGCAGCCGGGCCAGCATCCGGCCAAATTCCTGCCAGTGCGGTAGGGCAATGTCCCCCTGCATCATGGCCGTTTTCCAGTTGACGTAGGGTCTGGGGATTTCCGATATGGCAATGATATGGTGGACGTGATCCTGAAAGACCGCCTGGGGTACCTGTCCCGGCAGAAGTTGGGCAAAGACCTGCAGGGCGGCAAATTCCCGATGGATGCGCAGGGGACTGCTGAACCAGTCCACGGGAACCCGCAACTTGGGCAAGGCCTGTTTGATGACCAGATGGGGGGGCTGTGAACGCGCAACGCGGACCGTCTTGTTGGACACGCCTCCGGTCAAGCGTGTGCAGACGACCTGTTCATCCTGCTCCAAAACCCCATGCGTGCACAGGTACGGGAGCAACTGGGCAAACAGCTCGATGTCGGGCGAAGGCGCCGTTTGGTCCACAGCTGCCCCAGGCAACAGGCAATACTCCTGCGCCCCCGCCAACTATTCCTGTTGCCCGGCAGGCTCAGCCGCTTCGGGTTCGGGTGGCTTGACCAGGAATTCCTCCCGCGTCCTCTCGATCAGCCGATCCACCGTAAAACGGTTGGCTTCCACAAACCAGGGGGACTCGGACGTTTTCAGCACCACCCGATTGGCGGTGTCCGTATTGTCACCAATGAGGATGGTAACCTGCGATGTCTCATCGTCATCCTCGATTTCCAGCAGCACACGGGCCTGGGGCAGCAAGAGGCCATATTCCGGTCTATCCACATTGCCCAGAGGTTTGGTCAGACTCATGGTGGAAATTGTGGTGACGAGAGATATCAGGTTGTTCGGGTTGAATTCTTCCCCTTCCGCCAGTCCCAGCATGTGCCATTCGTCATTCTCGTCGCGTTCAAACTCGAATGTGCCATTCTTGTTGGTCAGGACAAACCCGCGCACTCTTCTTTGATTGACCGAATAGTACACCGTATCCACCCAGCGGGTAATCTGGGTGGATACTTCCCGATGCTTCAGGTCCGTGGAAATATAGACATCGTCATCCCCGTCCACCCGCACATGGGTTGCCCGTGGCAACGGTGAGGTACCGACATACAGCACCACCTCATTGCCATCTTCCAGGGTCGCGGTCACCCGGCGCTCGAAGTTTTCCGGATCGACCCGCAGGCGGCTGTGGCTGGCTTCCGTCTGGGTCACGGGCCGGGCATTGTCCAGTTCCAGCATGTCTTCCACCAGCTGATCGGCCAGAATCTCCAGGGCGGGATAGCCATCCGCTTCGGGTATCACCCACTCGGCTTCCCCCACGTGATCCAGATGAATCACGGTTCCCTGCATGTCCTCAATATACAGTTCCGCCACGCCCACATCCTGCATGGCGGAGATGAGGCGTTCCGGAACGAAATTGGCATCTCCCCGCGGCAGGAAAACCACAACGGTGATGATGATCTGCAGGAGCAGCAGGCCCCCCAATACGGAAACCAGGCGCATTTGGGAGCGGGTGGGAAACAAAGCCATGAGTGTTGACATGAGCAGCAAGCCGTTTCGCAGTCAAATCTTGTCCGGGGACATCAAAAGACGGACTCGCCCTGTTCGCCCAGGGGAGTCTGATGGGTAGAACGCCAGCGCCACACTCCCGCTACGATGACCAGGGCCAACAGCGCCAGCACGTAATTCAGGATTTCGAGCGATACCTGTTCCTGCCGTTCCAGGGGTTTCAGTACCCGTACCGTATTCCCCCGGGCGCGGATGGACAGAAGCTCCACATCCTCAAGGGACCAATCCACGAGATTCTGCAGGAAGAGCAGATTGCTGGCGATCTGGTCCTGTACCAGCAATCCCATCAAATCCAGAATCATGTCGTCCAGGAATTCGGCGCTGCCCACCACCACCAGGCGGGTGTCGTCCGGCGAAGTTTCTATAACGTTGAATTCATTCGCGGCCCCGGTCTCCGTCTCCGCCTCCGTGCCTTCTTCGGCCACGGTCCAGGGATTGGGTTTGTCCGCGAAGTAACTTTGGAATTGTCCCTGGACGGTCACCGCCAGGGGGTGGGAAGCTCTTTCGGTTTCCGGCGGAATGGGAAAGCCGTATTCGGCATACTGTTCAAAGTCCGGCTGGATGTTGATGTCCTCGGTCAACCAGGAATCGGGACTGGAGTACATCAGGGTTTGCGTAACGCGATCTGCGTTGAGTTCCTCCACCAGTGTGACCGGCGATGCATAGTTGAGGGTTACGGCCGTAAGATTGGCCAGCGCGGGATTGCCCTCCGCCATGGCATCGGAACGAATATCCACGAAGAAGGGATAGTCCAGGGCCCGGTACTCGTTGATGGTCATGTTGTTCTCGACCGTCCGCGGCACGGTCACCGGAAACGGCGAATTCTGCAGATCGAGGACAAGCTCTCGGCCCACCCGGACGCCATAGTGTTCCAGCATTTCGGCCATGCCTGAGAAGACAGGCTGGAGCGAAGTTAGGCTGGTGAGCATATCCGGGGCCAGGGCATAACTGGAGGCAGCCACGACCAGGGCCCCGCCGCGCATCAAATACTGGTCGATGGAAAACTGGGCGCGGTCCGACAGCATCTGGGGGGCTACCAGGACCAGAACATCAATCTGATCGCCGACCAGACCCTCTTCCAGATCCACATATTCCACCGCATATTCATCCAGCAAGGCTTCCAGCACCTGATTCCAGGAAGACAGGGGATCCATCTGCTGCCCCAGGAAATTCTGGGTAGGTACAGACGGGGGAATCCAGACGCCTACGGTGCGCAGAAAGCCGGGTGTATGGCGCTGGATGGTTTCATCAATGGCGGCCCTTACCGAGGTGCGGCTGATTTCGCCCTGGGGAAACAGCAGATGCAGTTGATCGTTCAGTTCCAGGATCAGGTGGAAGTAGTACGCGGCGGGTGTGCCGAAGGATGCCGGGTAGGGTTGCAAACCGTAGGCATTGATGAGAGTGTCACGCGGAAACTTGCTGCCTTCCGCATCCGGATCGACCAGTTCGAAAATGAACTGGCCTGCGGAATTGGCGGCCAGTTCCTCTCCTGTGTCCTGGACCGTCGCCATGTCGGCCAGGGCCTGTTCCCCCAACTGGTCGGCGGTTACCACAAACGAGAGTATGACGGGTTCGTCAAGAGTCTCCAGCACCGCCTCAACGCTCTGGAAGCCATAAACAACCTGCTTGATGGCCCGGGTCAGATTGTATTCCAGGGTGCCCAGGGTGACCGTCGTACTGCCATCCCTTTCATTGTTGACCTCCACCAGTTCCCCTACACTCAGCACTACATGCTGGTCCGCATAGCGCAGCAGGACATGGAAGTACGAATTGCGTACTGAAGTTTCGTAGCGCTCCGCCACCTGAAAGGGAATAGGCTGGATGCCATAGGTCTGCGTGGCATCCACCTCCAGATCCGGATCTGTGGTGGGATCCAGGATCTGCATTTCTACCAGAGTCCCCCCGGCAATGTCGTATTCGATCAGCATGTCTGTCAGGCTGGGCACTACGGGCGCCAGTAGGGGATGTGTCTTTTCACTGAAGAAGCCCTGAATGATGAGGGGTTCTGTCAATCCTGCCAGCAGGGACTTGGTGGTGTCGGACAGGGAGAATTCCTGCTGCTGGGTCACGTCAACGCGCAGGAAGCGCAGGGGATGAAGCCAGACATTGCCCAACACCAGATTGACAATGACGAGGGAGGAAATCAGGATTTCCCGGATCCGGACATGGTTGTGGTGCCGACTCCAGCGAATGGACTGGATGGAAAGGATGTTCAGCGTCAGGAAACCGGCCGTCAACGTCAGGTAGTAGACGAGATCCCGCAGATCGAGTACGCCTCTCTGTATGCTCTGAAATCGACTGTCGGTACCAATGGCGCGCAAAAAGGCCGCCAGGGGTGCCGGGACGAACTCCGTGGCTACCCCCGTGCCGGCAAAGTAGAGCATGCCCCCCATGATGACGGTGAGCATCAGGGCCACAATCTGGTTGTCCGTACGGGAGGAGGCGAACAGGCCCAGCGCAATATAGGCAGAACTCAGCAGGAGGGTGGCCAGATAACCGGCTATCACGGGGCCCCAGTCCAGGTTCCCCAGCGTAGACACGGTAATCGTCAGCGGGATGGTCAGGGCCATGGCCAGGGCCACCATGATCAGCACGGAGGCAAACTTGGCCAGCACCAGATTGACTGCTCCCACGGGCAAGGTAAGCAGCGTCTCCAGGGTACCGGAGCGCTGCTCCTCACTCCACTGCCGCATGGTGAGGGCAGAGATCAGGAAAATCATCAGGATGGGCATCCAGCGGAACAGGCCCCGCATTTCGGCGAGTCCGCCAATGAAGAAAGCCTCGACCCAGAAGAATGTATACAGGGTCACAACCAGGAAAATGCCCAGGAAGATGAGAGCCATGGGCGAGCCGAAATACCCTTCAAGCTCCTTGCCTATCAGGGAACGATAATGTCTCATGTACGTGCTTCTCCGAGAGGGATTGTCACGAAAGGGATGAAGAAAGGGAAGTTGCCGCTGCCGTCAGTTCAGCCGGCCAGCGCCAGGGAATTGAAGGTGGATTCCAGGGTAGCGACTTCGTTGTACAACTCCTGGACGGGCCAATCCTGTTCCTTGGCCGTACGAAATACGAGGGAACTCAGATCCTGGTGGCCATCGCCGCCAATGCGGTAACGGACGGCGTCCTGGTCACCGGATTCCCGGGTCACCTTGACTACCGGGGGCAATTGGGCCAGTGTGGTGCGAAGATTGGCGACATCCTTCTGCAGCACCAGAATCACTTCATCGGTGCCCTGCAATTCACGGAGTACGGCATCCGATCGCAGGGAACCATTGAGCAGAATCAGGACCCGGTCACAGAGGGCCTCGACTTCGGCAAGGATGTGGGTGGAAAACAGGATCGTGCTGTGTGCCGACAGATGACGAATCAGGGAGCGGATTTCCAGAATTTGGGTTGGGTCCAGCCCGACAGTCGGTTCATCGAAAATGAGCAGAGCCGGTTTGTGCATGATGGCCTGGGCAATCCCCACGCGCTGCCGGTAGCCCTTGCTCAATGTGCCAATGCGCTGTGACAGACGGTCGCGCAGTCCGGTGGCGTCCACGGCCTCCAGAATCTGCGGCACCTGTTCGTCCGGATCCATATGGTGCAGGTCGGCCATCAGGGTCAGATAGGACTGCACCGTCAATTCAGGATACAGCGGGGCATTCTCGGGGAGATAACCAATCTGCTTCTGGACCTCGATCGTGTCATCCATGACGTCAAAGTCATGGATCCGCACCGAACCTGCATCGGGATGCAGGTAACCGGTCATAATCTTGATCAGGGTGGTTTTGCCGGCGCCGTTGGGTCCCAGCAAGCCAACGATTTCCCCTTGCGCGATTTCGAAACTTACATCGTCCAGGGCAACCAGTGAAGAATAGGACTTGGACAAATCCTTGACAGAAATCATGGGCGGCAAGTGCAATGGAAGAAGGTTCCTGACAGGGCGTCAGATTGGTACAGCGTATCAGTTTGCATGATAATGTAGCAATGACTTCGGCTACATTTTGCACATTATAACCATTTGCCCTGGCGCAGGCGGAAAATTGCCTGGAATGGCGCAAGAAGCAAGACGCGGACAGCAAGTGGGCAGACGGCATCTTCCTACTGATGGATGTGCAGGAAGTGGAAAACAGAAAGGGAGGGGTTGCCACGTGTACCAGGAAGCCGGAAGCGGGTTCTGTGCATCACGCAGGGCCTTTCCCCACACTGCGATGCAATTGATTCCTGAAGGAGCTCCTTGATGTCTCTGCCTCCCGTACTGGTCGATCCTGCGTTTCGCAAGATGGCCGAGATTTTCTCCCCCGCCGACCGCCAGCGTCTCAACAGGATCTGCGATCCCATTTGGGCACAGGACGACCCCATTCCACTGGAAGAAGCCGCCAAACTGTTGCCGGAAGCCGTGGCCGTAGTCTGTGCCGGCTGGCGTTATGGCGATGCCCTGTATGGCACCCGGAATTTGCGCGCTATCCTGACGGTTTCCGGGGGATTTCCGCTGGATTTTGACTACGAATATTGCCATCAGCAGTACATTCGGGTGCTGTCTGCGGCCCCGGCCTTTGGTCCCCAGGTCGCCGAGATGGCCCTGGGGATGGCGATTGCCTCGGCGCGGGGAATTGTGGAAGAAGACCGTAACTTTCGGGCGGGAATTGAAGGGTACCTGCACGCAAGCAATGCCTATGCGTTCTTGCTGTTTGATCAACCCGTCGGTTTCATTGGTTTCGGCAGTCTGGCGGACAACCTGCGGGCCCTGCTGGCTCCTTTCCGCACTCCCATCTCAGTCTATGATCCCTGGATCAGCGATGGCTACATACGCAGCCAGGGTTGCACACCGGTGGGACTGGAGGAGTTGATGTCCTCGTCGCGCATCATATTCGTGCTGGCCGTGCCGAGTGCCGAGAATTCCGGCATGCTGAATCGGGAACTGCTGGAAATGGTGCGGTCCGATGCGGTCTTCGTGTTGATCAGCCGTTCCCATGTGGTAGATTTCGATGCCTTGACGGAATTGGTGCTGGCCGGCCGGTTCCGGGCTGCCATAGACGTGTTCCCGGAGGAACCTTTGGCGGCCGATCATCCCATTCGCGGCGCGGACAAAGCCATCCTGTCGGCACACCGTGCAGGCACTGTCCCCACGGGTTTGTGGGATATCGGCAATATGGTGGTAGATGATCTGGAGGCCATTGTACAGGGACTGCCACCGCGTCGCCTGCAAGCTGCCGCCCCTGAACTGTCGCCCCGCTATGTTGGCATGTCAACCTGGCGCCGGCCTTCACGGGCCTGACCTCACCGGTGACAGCTGTTCCAGCGTGGTAGCCCCGGACGCTTGTCCCCGCCGGTGGGTGGGGATCTGCAGTCTGCCATGATCCATTTCAATTTCCCGCCCATCCTGTCCCGGGCCCGCACCCGGGCCTATATCCAGCGCATCTCCGGCGAGACAGCGTGGATGATCGTGGTGGCCTTGATGTTCCCCTCCGCCCTGATGCCCATGGCGTCTTCGGTGGTGCGTGTGGCATCACCCCTGTTTCGGGATGCGTTTCTTCTCTCTGCCGAATCGCTGGCGTGGCTTTCGATGTCTTTCACCATACCGTTTATGGTGCTGATGCCGGTATATTGCAGCCTCAGCCAGATGGTAGGAAGACGTCGTCTTATTCTGGCAGGGACCGCTGTCTTTGTGGCCGGTGTCATCATCTCCATGTCGGCGCCACGATTCGCCGTATTGATGCTGGGCCAAGGCATTCAGGGATTCGGGGCGGCAGGCATGATGCCATTGGGCATGGCCTATATTGCCGCCATCTTTGAAAGAAGCGAACGGGGCAAGGCCCTGGGTACATGGAGTTCGGTCGGGCCCACGATTGCGTTCATTGGTCCCTTGCTCGCCGGCATAATACTTGCGACCTGGAACTGGCGGGCGACGTTTGTCCTGCCCCTAATCATGGGGGTGCTGGCGCTGGTGGCTGTCACCAAGGGCATTCCCCCGGGTTACAGCAACATTCAGCCCCACATGTGGCGAAGATTCGACTGGCCCGGGGTTGGGCTGCTGGCCTTGGCCCTTACCTCATTCTTTGCCTTCCTTTCCAGTCGACCGATCACAGGGGCCGAACCGCTGACCGATTGGCGCCTGGCCGTTGTCATGCTGTTGTTCCTGTCCCTGTTTGTGTGGCGGGAACGCACAGCCACCAATCCATTCATTGACCTGGACCTGTATCGGCAGCGTCTGTTTCGCCAAGCTTCCTTCGGTGCGGCCCTGCGCATGACGACCATGGGGGCCACGGGGCTCCTGATCCCCCTCTTCCTGGCGGACCTGTATCAGGTAGAGGGGGTGGCCATGGGCATCATGCTCATGATCAATCCCGCGGCCATGTCCCTGATGGTGCGCTATGGCGGCCAGATTGCGGATCGTTGGGGCAGCCGCTGGCCGCTTATGGTGGGTTTCACGGCCCAAATGCTGGTATTGGCCACTCTGTTCCTGTTGCCCGAAGGTGTCCCCTTGTGGAGTGTGGGATGTGTTCTTGCGGCCCACGGGCTAGGCGTCGGCACCATGTTGGCCGCCCTGCACCGTACGGCCTTGCTGGATATCAGCGAGGCGCAGGCCAATGTTGCCTCTGGCATGTACAGTTTCGTCCGCTTTGTCGGGGTGGCCATTGGCACATCCGTGGCAGGCGTTCTTTTCACCCAATTCCATGCCAATGGGTGGACGCAAGTCGAGTCGTACAAGACTACGTTTCTCTGTTTTACGCTGGCCGCTGTGACCGGTCTCGTGCTGGCGTTGCGGATCGACGAAAAACCTGTCTCCGGCAACTGACTGGATGGCGGAGGCAGTCGCGGCGGCCCATACCACGCCCACCTGATCCCGGGCAAGTCGATCCGTCCGGGTCCTGTGTCCGCGGATGTGGCAAGGGGCGGCTGCCATGTCCCGGCAGCTTGGGGAGGATTTCAGGAGGGCTTGGGCTCCAGGGGCATGAAGGCAGGGCCGCATACCATACTTTCACCCTCTGACAGCCTTATCTGCAAATGGACGGGGCAAGGACCGTGATGCAACTTGACCTGCTGCATCAAAAGGCTTTGCGTCCCGTAGACTGTGCATCTGCAGTGCTGTTTCGCATCGTGTTTGGCCTGCTTGGACTGGTCGGTGTCATCCGCTTCTTTGTTAACGGCTGGATCGCAGAACTCTACATTCTGCCGCACCATCATTTCACTTACCTGGGATTTGGATGGCTGCGTCCCTGGCCCGCCTGGGGCATGTACGCCCACTTTGTGGCATTGGGAATCCTGAGTATCTTCATTGCCCTTGGATATTACTATCGGTGGAGCATCGCCGGATACTTTCTGGCGTTTACCTACGTCGAACTGCTGGACCAGACGACCTATCTGAATCACTATTACTGGGTGAGCCTGATCAGTTTCCTGATGATCTTCATGCCCCTGGAACATAGGGTTTCCGTGGACGCATGGCGTAAACCCGCCATCCGCCGCGATACTGTGCCACAGTGGGTGGTGTGGGTGCTGCGCGGCCAACTCGGCATAGTCTACCTGTTTGCCGGTTTGGCCAAGGTGAACCCTGACTGGCTGTTCCGCGGGCAACCCTTGCGCATCTGGCTTTTTCAGCACGGCGGAATGCCGCTGGCAGGTCCGTGGCTGCAGACAGCTGCGATGGCCCATGTCATGAGCTGGGGAGGTGCCTTGTTCGATCTGACCATTGTGATCTGGCTGCTTTGGGACCGCACACGGCGTTTCGGATATGCCGTGCTGGCCGTTTTCCACGTCATGACAGGGATGCTGTTTCCGGCCATTGGCCTGTTTCCCTGGTACATGATAGGAGGCAGCCTGGTGTTCTTTCCGCCAGGCTGGCCCCGCAGAATACTGGCGAAATGGGTCCACATCCCGGATTTCCCCTCCAGCCTGCGGCAAGTGGACTGGGACCACCGCAGTCCCCCGGTTTACCGGCGCCCTGGCTGGCCGCACCGGTTGTCAATGGTGGGACTTTGTCTGCTGGCCCTAGTGCAACTGGGATTGCCGTTGCGGCACTTTGCCTATCCCGGCAATGTCCGATGGAATGAGGAGGGCTACTTCTTTGCCTGGCGGGTAATGCTCACGGAAAAAGTGGGGTTTGTGGAATTCCGGGTCCGCGATCCCGTCACGGGAGAACTGTGGCGGGTAACCCCGGACCGGTGGCTGTCTCCGCTCCAGGCCGAACGCATGGCGACACAACCCGAGTTGATCCGGCAGACCGCGCTTTTCATAGCTGACGACTTTGCCCAAGGTGGGCACGGCCCGGTGGAAGTGCGGGTGGATGCCTTCGTATCCTTCAATGGACGGCCACATGCGCGCCTGATTGACCCGGACGTTGACCTGGCGGCGGTGAAACCGGGGATAGCCCCCAAGACGTGGATACTGCACCACGACTTTCCCGTGACAAGGCCCTGATGATGGCCGTAGACAGGCCATGCGGGTTCCTTGGACACATGGCGATTTCCGGCAGACCGCTGGCAGGGCCGTTGCACCCAAGGCGGGATGGAACTCTGGTTGCCGTACCCAGGAGCATTGCCCCAACCTCGCCCGTGTCATCCGCCCAGGCCAGAAAACAGGCATTGCGTCTCCTCCCCGTCCTGCCGACCCTGTGGGTACAGCCAGCGCTATGACAGGCGGAAATTTCCCGTCTGTTTCCCGTATGCAGGGGGAGTGCCTGACGTCAGGCCAGGGTCCTATCCCTGGTCCACCATTTCAGGCAGTTGCGTGGGGTTCGTCCCCGTCTGGAGGTTGCACAGGAACCTGCATCCCACAGTCCCTGGATTTCGCGGCCGTTAACCACTGTCTCCATCGGTATCGGCAAAGCCTACCGATACGCCAAGCAGACTGACCACATCGGTGTTCCAGATCCGCTGCAGCGACTTCAGTTGGGCATGGACCTCCAGACTGGGGGCAGCGTCTGACACCACAGTTTCGTGCAGGGGCTCTTCCAGGTTGTCAAGGGAGGCCAGTACCTCCTCGAACGCCACCCGCAGATTATTGTCCACCTCTGGTGACAGGTTGTGGATCAGGGCACTCAGGCCTGTACCTTCTGTGCCGTCTGTCTGGATACCAAGGTAGATGTCCTGTATGCCCAGCACCTGGTTCCGCATGTCGTCCACGGCATGGTGCCCGGCACCGCCGGGAATCGCCTTGGGATCTGGCTCACCCCCATTGAGGCCAAGCGCGTTGCCCAGTTGCATGTCCGTTATGGTCCGCAGAAGAAAGACACTGGTCCGGACAAGCTCAGCCACAGCGGCAATATCCAGCAGGGAACTGGCGGCTGATCCCGTGAATACGTCAGCGTATGGAGTTTCGGATGCGGTGCCTGTCCAGGCCGTCAGCACGCCATTCGTCTCTGCCGCCGCGACATTCCCCAGGGCCGTGAGGTAGGCACAGTGCAAGGCATCGGGCTGTTGCAAGTTGTCCAGGACTCGGGAATCTTCCTGGAACAACACATACTCTATGGCGCCCAAGCCCCTCTGGGTGGCGGACAGGAATTCCCGAACCTCTTCTGCGGACAGGGATTCCCGGTTGGCCAGTGTCTCTTCGATCCTTTCGGGATCCACCGGAAACCAGTCTACCAGCGAACGGGAACGGCGTTCCATGACGGGGCCGAACCCCATGGCTTGGGAACGCGTCCAGGAGGACCTCGCCTGCTTCCAGGCCTGGCGCGCCTGTTCCAGATGGGCCGCTGAAGGCTGGTTGCACAGGGTTTGCAGGTTCCCCTCCAGGTGGTCCATAGCCACGGCCACGGACTCGAATCTGGGCACAATCACCTCTTCGGTGAGGGCTGTGAGGACATCCTGGCTGGACACCTGTCGTCTGGAAGACCAACAGCCGCCGACTGTCAGACATACAACCAGCAGGATCAGCAGGTGGGTTCCTTTGGCGATAAAGCTTCATCAGAGTGGACTCCAGAAAGCGAATCAGGGCCTTTGCGCGCTTCCCGCGGCATCTTGCGGAACGCCTTCCCGCGCAGCCTCCCCTTCACCGCCGTGCCAGAGAATGGCCTCGGCCAGATTGCGGGCCCGGCCATCGTGCAAGAAACGGGTATGACCATTGACAGTGTCCACCAGGCCGATGCCCCAGAGAGGAGGCGTACGCCATTCCCTGGCCGCTGGCCGCAAAATCGGGGACGATGGTCCGCAAGCGCGTCTCCCATGTCATGCAACAGGAGATCCGTATACGGATATATGGTCTGGTGACTCAACGCTTCTATTTCATGATACCCTGTCGTGAAGGATGGTACATGACAGGCTGCACAGCCTGCCTGCAGGAAGTGCCGGGCCCCCAGGCGGACTTCTGTTTCATCGACATCGCGCATGGCCGGAACGGCCAGGGTGAGACTGTAGAAGATAACCTTTTCCAGACGACCCGCCGGGACTTCCGGGGTACCTCCGTGCAGTGCTGCCTGGCATGCCGTCTGGGGGAAGGGGCAATTCTCATCCGGAAACAGGGATGATGTAATGCCGATGTCCTGATGGAAAGCACCTGCAACCTGCTGGGTAACCGTAGGGCGTATTGGCCTTCCAGCCAAAGCGCCCGATGGCGGTCGCCTCCTGCTCTACGTCCCATACGCGATTGACGCGCCCGGAAATGCCGTCCCCATCCGTGTCATCCGGATCGGCCAAGGCCAGAATGGCTGCCTCTGGTATGGCTTCCAGCAATCCCATCCCAATCACCACCGGAGCGATCCGGGGGGATATCATGGTGTCGGGATGCATGGGGCCATAAGCCAGGTCCTCCACGCTGTAACGGGGCACCTGCAGGGAATAGGTTTCGCCATCTGCATAGGCGCCTTCCTGCTCCTCGTAATGGATAACCAGCCGCCCTTCGGCCGCAATGCCGTTGATCGCGCGGTCCTGCAGCTGCGTTCCGTACGCAGGTTCCGCCAGAGGACCATCCCCTCCGGTGGTGCCAGGAATGCTGAGCCGGAGCAGAAGCCCCCGTTCCGGATCGTCGGGCTGCAGCCGGGGGCTGGGCCCGGCCATCCAGCGTATGACAGGAAGAACAGGACAGGGCGTTGAAAGTAGGCCCCAAGCCATCCCGGGCGTCCGTGGATGCCGGTGCGGTAACCCAGTTCTGGGTAAAGAAGCTGTCTCCTACTTCGAAAGTGCGCCGCTCTTCATTGGTCAAGTTGCGGGCAGAAAAACTGAAGGCATTGCGGTTGCTCACAAACGCCGTGGTTTCTCCGCCCAGCAGTTCTTGCATCAACGATTGGCTTTCCTGCCTGATCTTATACCAGCGCCAGGATGGGTAACTGGCCAAGAGGCTGAGCACCACCAGGCCGGACAACAGGATGACAGGCACGCGGGGCATGGGCCAGCAACCCAGGGGGCAGGACAGGAAATGCTGATTCTATCGCTTCTCAGAAGGTCCTAGCTGACACTGATCGTAATGCCAATCGCCTCTGCGGCGGCAACTATGGTATCCGTCTGGTTTTCCAGTGCTTCAATGGTGGTCAGAACCTGGGAACGGCCCGGAGCGCTGTTGGGGACGGTGTCCAGCAAGTGTTGATCGAAGGGAGCAGGAATCTGGCGGGCATGGGCAATGCTGGCGGCTACCTGCTCTGCCAACTGGGCTGCCAAGTCCGGATTCGCGGCTGTGACCAGATCCAGAATGCCGGGTCCCGCCACACTGCCGTAGTCGCCGGCCAGCACCATCTGTATGCCGATCGCATTACCGATGATGTCGGCAATGGTATTGTCCGAAAAACAGGAATGCTCGTCTTCCTGCGAACGTTCCTGGTACGCCACGGTCATGCGCTCACCGGCCAACTCGCCGCGACTCAGTTCCCCAATCCCGGTAATGATGTTCGTCAGGGCTTCATCCTCATCCAGGGCCAGAAACTGGGCCCGGTAATTGTCCGCGGCCCCATTGGGGTCCCAGGCATCCACCATTTGCTGCAGGTGGACCAGGAGCAGGTCGGAAGCGACGGCCAGATAGGTGCCGCGGCGATCGGCATTGGCGTTGGTCGTGTAATCCTCGACCGGGCGGGCGCCGGGCCCATTTTCATGCAGGTCCTGGCCCCACAGCAGAAACTCGATGGCGTGCCATCCCGTGGAGACGTTTTCCTCGCCCCCTTCTTCGTTCATTGACGCCAGCAAATCGGCATCAATGATGGGGAATTGCTCTGCCATATTAATGATGCCTGCGTCGGGATTGCCTTCCACATAGTCGATGTACGCTTCATCCAGGGGCCACGCATTGATGAGGCCCTCCGGCCCGTCTTCCTCATTGTCAATGGGGCCATTATAGAAACGAAATGCTTCCGTGGGCCCATAGTCATCTCGTGCCCGTAGCCACGCTCTCTTGGCGGCTTCCAGGGTAGCGGGCGAGGGGTCCGCAAGGAAAAGGTCAATGGCCTTGTCCATCTCCTGGGCTGAGACCAGACTGGCGGTGTACAGGGCATAGACACCGTCGGCGTAGTTGGTCACCACCTCGGATTTGCTTACACTGCTTTCACTGCTGTCAACCACCATCATCGTGCCGTCTGCACAGGCAACGGCTACAATCGCGGCGAATAGCATTAAGATGACGATCCCTGCCCTGTGCAGGGAAGAGAGGCTTTGTCGAACGTACATGGTTAGACTCCTTGCAGGCCTAATTTATATGAAATATTCATACAAATTAGACTACCATAGCGGCCACAGGAATTCAAGAAGGAGCTCTTGGGTTATCCGGCAGCACGGATCCGGATGTGCCGGTGGCATTTGATCTTCTGTGCATTCCAGGCAAGTGACGGACTACGGCCATGGTGGTACCCCCTTGAGATCCAATCCTGGAAGCACCCCAGGCATGAATGGTGGGCGAGGTACTGTGGCGAGGGCACTGACCTACGCTCAGAGGTTTAGGGGGGTGACGGGAATCAGGCAGCTGCCTGGCTTGGTACACCACTGAGGATGCGCCGCGGCCATTCTCCGCAGGCCGGCCGGCTGCCAGAAGGGAATTATGGGCCGAAGCATCTGGTTCAGGTCTGCAAGCCCGACAGGCCACGACAGCTGCTCCTGCTGTTCCCTTGCGATACGGCGCAGGGAAAGAGACAGATTTCCGTAGAGGCCTGCCCATGCACAGGCAGCCAGTTCCCCATAGAAACAACAATAGGGAACAGACCGGTTCCCCACCTGTGAACCGGCAAGGGTGGTGCCGGCCCCGGAGGGCTGCCCGTTGCGGTCCATGCCTGACAAGCACTGCGGTACCAGGCATGGGTTCGGATCAGGACGCTTAACCCTTCCTTACCGCAGGTAGCCGACTGCCACATCGGCGAAGTTTGGCGTTTGGGCTGGCAAGGCAAGATGATATGGGGATCATGGGCCGATGTTGATTGACGCAGTCTGGTCTGCCCAGTGTTGGATCCCCCTGGACTGTGGGCAGACCAATGCAAGATTCCCGACAATGTATCCGGAGGTTGACAGCATCATGGCACTTTCCATCCTGAACAATGTGGACCTGAAGGGGAAATTGAAGCGAGCCGAGTATGAACGCCGTCTGACTGACCGTCAAAGAAAGTTCCTGGAACTGCGCCTTGGACTGGGAGGACAAATCGGCCAGGAGTTGGGCCCTCCGCTCCTGATTCTCTTTGAGGGCTGGGATGCCGCCGGCAAGGGAGGATGCATCCGGCGCCTGGTGGCACCCTTGGATCCCCGCCATTTCACCGTTCACCAGTACCAGGCTCCCACCGAACGGGAAAAGCGCCATCACTTTCTCTGGCGTTTCTGGCCGGCCATACCTGGGCATGGCGGCATGTGTATTTTTGATCGCACCTGGTATGGGCGTGTACTGGTGGAGCGCGTTGAGGGTTTCGCGACAGACCAGGAATGGCGCCGGGCGTATGAGGAGATTCGGCATTGGGAATCGCTCCTGATTCGGGAGGACATGATCCTGATCAAGTTCTTCCTGCATATTTCTGCCCAGGAACAGGCCAGACGCTTTGCCAGGCGCGCCCAGGATCCGCTGCGGGCATGGAAATTGACGGAGGAAGACTGGCGCAATCGCAAGAAACGGGCGGCGTATGAAGAAGCCATTGAAGACATGCTGCGGGAGACTGACACTCCCATGGCCCCCTGGACTGTGGTGGGGGCTGAGTCCAAGCGTCTGGCGCGCATAAAGGTCCTGGACACAGTGATCGGACGCCTTGAAAGCACTTTGGACTGAGCATCCTTGCCGCACCAGGCGCAGAGGGCCGGGTCCGTGTGGTGCTCCCCTGTGTACCGCCAGCCGTGGTGCAGGCTGTCGGCAGTAGGAGCAGGCAGATCTGCGGCATGCATGGGGCCATACAGGGCTGATGCAGGCGTTACCTGGATTCGAATCCAGCAGCCTTCAGGCCAAGGCAGTTCCCTGCCACCGCATGGGGACCAGGTTTACGGATAGGGCTGTCATGCATCTTCGGATGCATACGGGCGGAAGCTGCACCTGCAGCGGTATGGATGTCCAATGGCGCCGTCATCAGGATCTGGCCTGAAGGCATCACCAATGGCGTAGTCGGCAAGGAATGGGTGACAGGCATCCTGATTTCAGCGCAATGCAGCAGAGAACATGGGAGGGGGTAGCCCTGCTGTACCGATGGTGGCCTCTGGTTTGACCAGCGGGGGCAGCCATGCCATACATCTGATTTCGACTGGTCCTGGGTTCAGGTGGCATGCACGGCGGAAGCCGGACCTGTCTGTTCATCCAGCCAGGGACACATTGTGTGCCCCTGGCCGTCGTACCTGCCTGTGGGCCCGGCAATCCCCCATGGGGCAATCAGGTCTGCCGATCAGGAGAGGGCCGTGGGATGCAGGATCGTGGCCACGAGAACCTCGCCCAGGCGAATCAGGGATTGCAGATCGATCCACTCTTCAATGGAATGAAGACCGAAGCCAAGGGGACCTATCAGAAGACAGTCAGAGCCGGCTGCCGCCAGGAGCGCCGCGTCTGTCCAATAAGGGGCACCTGCCGTCTCCAACGGTACACCCAGCGTGTCTTCGTAAGCCTTCGTCAACCGTTCCAGCAAGGGACTGGGCAAAGCTGTCTGGAACGCTGGACGTGTCAATCCAGCTTCCAGACGCAAGCGTGTAACGCCCAGTTCCCAATTGGCGGCATCGACCAGGCTCTGAATTTCCTGGGTCACGGTGGCGAAATCTTCATCGGGCGTCGTACGTCGTTCCAGCCTCATTTCACAGTGGGCCGGATAGACACTGATTTCCGTTCCCCCCTGAATGGTGGAAATGTGCATGGAAGGTGGACCTACCAGAGGCGATCCCGGGCGCGAGACCAGCTCATGGGACAGCTGCTGCAACGCATGTAACAGAGAACCCATATTGCCGATGGCGTCAATGCCTTCCTGGTATCGGCTGCCATGCGCCGCCTTGCCTTGCGAGTGAATGGTGTACCAGGCGAATCCCCGGTGGGCAATGGCAGCTTGCATGCCGGTGGGTTCCAGCACCAGGGCCTGATCGCACACATATTCCTGGACCAGGGCTTCCGTGCCAATGCTGTCTGCCTCCTCATCGGATACAAAGGCCAGCACCAGATCCCCGGGAGGCGACACCTGGGCCTGGGCCAAACAGGCGGCAATGCCCAACATTACGGCCAGACTGCCCTTCATGTCCTGACTGCCCCGCCCATATACCTGGCCCTCCTGTTCCCAGGGGGTGAAGGGGGCTGTCATGCCTTCTACACTGACGGTATCCATGTGTCCGTTGAGCATCAGGGATGGTGTGGTATCGCGGGCCGTCCCCGGTATCACGGCCACGACATTGGGACGATCCGGATCCGCGGTTTCCTGAAACTTCACGTCCAGGCCCAGCCGGTCGAGTTCCGCATGAATGAATTCCCCTATGGCCCTTTCGCCGGGCGCTTCGGGAGTCAGGATGGGATTGCGCGAATCAATGGCGATCAGTCGAAACAGCACATCGCGCAGGTAGCCGGCGTCAACTGCAACAGGTAGGGTCTTCATATCTTCAGGCAAGGTGTGGCCAAGTGAGCAACAGTCGGTTCAGGCGTAACGGCCGGTCACAAAGCGTACGGCCGTTTCCGCAAGCATGGCGGTTCCCAGCGGCAAAGCCTCTTCATCGATATCAAACAGGGGTGTATGGTGCGCGCCGCCGTTTTCCACGGCGGCCCCGAGCATAAACATGGATCCCGGCATGGCCTGTGTCATGTACGCGAAATCCTCTGCGCCCATGCTCAAGGGGGATGGACTGTCCACGATGGCGCCCGGCGTGGTCAGGTCCAGTGCCACGGCCCGCAACCAGTCATTGACTTCCACGTCATTGATCATGGCCGGATACCCTTTGTGCAACTGGAAGCGATAGGATCCGCCCAGGGGTTCGGCAATGCGGAAACACTGTTCCACTTCCTGCCAAAGCTGCTGCCGCACCGCATCGTCAAGACTGCGGATCGTACCCTGAATGTACACCTCGGCCGGTATGACATTATTGGCGGTACCGCCACTGATCTGGCCCAGACTCACAACACATTTGGCCGCCGGGTCAATGCGGCGGGAGGGGATGCCATAGAGTTGCGGCAGGACCGAACTGAGTATGTAAAGGGGATCGACCCCCTGATGGGGCATGGCACCATGGCCCCCGTCCCCCCGGATCCAGGCTTCAAAACTGTCTACGGCCGCCAGGGCAAAGCCATCACACAACTCGATTTGGCCCGATGGTTTGGTGGAATTGACATGGAGGGCTATGACCCGATCAAGGCCTGCCAGGGCCTGATCCATGATCATGGCCGTAGCCCCGCTGATGCCTTCCGCGTCGGATCCCTCCTCCGATGGCTGAAAAAGCAGGCGCACCTGGCCCTGCCACTGGTCCGCATGCTGGCGGTAATGGTTGTGCAGCAATTCGGCGGCACCCAGCAGCATGGCCGTGTGGGCATCGTGACCACAGGCATGCATAACGCCATCGTTGGTGGACTTGAATGCGCAGTCCACTTCCTCCTGAATGGGCAAGGCGTCCATATCGGCCCGAATGCCCATGCGTGGCCCACCTTCCGGACCAATGTGCGCTGTGATGCCGGTACGTCCTATCTGTGTCGCAACATCTTCAATCCCAATTTCATGCAGGGCATCCACGACCAGTTGGGCTGTCTTGAACTCCTGAAAGCCCAATTCCGGATTCTGGTGAATTTGTCTGCGATAGGCAACCACTTTGGTCTTGAGGTCTTGGGCTTCCTGCAACATGGTGTGGCTTACTCCCTGAAACTTGCAGCGGCACGTGAGAATTGGGAATGGCAAGCAGACAGGGGTGCTGACTCGGACATCCCATGGAATCTCCAGGTCCCGGAGTCAAGAAGAACATCCGGGAAAGTACCATTGTACTTGGATTTCCCTCTGCCGGCATAGTGGCAAGTGCCCGGCATGCAGGTGCCCCCGTCCTTCACGCGCTGGGCTTGCGGCGCCACCGGACCTGGTACCAGTGGAGTATTCCCTTCCCTGTGCCCTGTACCGCGAGGGCGAAGTATTGGTACAATCGGGCACCAGAACAGCAGGATTGGATGCGGAACGCGCATAGCCTGGGCACCTGATGCCCGGCACGGTGTTCCATGACATCTGACAGTTTTACGTATTCCCATGACAAGGATTGGGCCATGAACCACAGCGCGCCACGTTTCCGATCGATAACCGAAATCTGCCAGGATCTGGCAGCAGGAAAAGACACCGTGGCAAGTTTGGGAGAGCGATTTGCCACCCGCATTGCGGACCTGAGCGACGCGGGACCCGAACTGAAGGCTGTGCTGGCCCTGGAACCTTCATGGCTCGACGCTGCCGCTACGCTTGATCGCCAGGGCCCAGAACCAGGATTGCCCCTGTTTGGCATTCCGGTATTGATCAAGGACAACATTCTGACGCAAGGCGCCCTGCCTACGACCGGGGGTTCACTTGCCCTGCAGCACTGGCAGCCCGATGCCGATGCGCCTGTGGTCGGAAGGCTGCGCGAAGCCGGCGCCCTGATCTTCGGCAAGGCCAATCTGTCGGAATGGGCCAATTTTCGCTCCACCCATTCCTCCAGTGGCTGGAGCAGCGTAGGAGGCCAGACGCGCAACCCGCATGTCCTCAATCGTGATCCCAGTGGTTCCAGCAGTGGTTCTGCCGCCGCTGTCAGTGCCGGACTCTGTGCGGGGGCCGTGGGGACCGAGACCGACGGGTCCATCTGTGCCCCCGCCTCCCAGAATGGCATCGTAGGGGTCAAACCCACGGTGGGGCTTGTTAGCCGCACGGGCATCATTCCCATTTCGCACCGTCAGGATACAGCCGGTCCCATGACCCGCTCGGTGCGGGATGCAGCCCGCATGCTGTCAGCCATGGCAGGGCCGGATTCCCAGGATCCGGCTACCCAGCATATCCCTCCGGGTTTCTCTTTCCAGTTTGAACAGCACCTTGGCGCATCCAGCCTGGAAGGCATCCGCATTGGCGCTCTGCCTTTGGACTGGCTACTGCCACAGATCGACCCGGTATTCGGGGCAGCCTGCGATCTCTTGCAGGACCTGCGGGCAGAACTCGTGGACGACCTGAAACTGAATGGCATGGGCTGGGGTGATGCGGAAGCCCTGGCCCTGAAAACGGAATTCAAGATGGGACTGAATGCATTCCTGCAGTCCCAGGGCAATGCACCGCCCATTCAGAGCCTGGAGGAACTCATCGCATTCAATCACAGGCATGCGGACAGGGTCATGCCCATTTTTGGCCAGGAACTGTTGCTCCAGTCCCAGCAGACCGATCCGGCGAATCCGAAATACCCTCAGGCCGTAGAGGACTTGGTCCGATTGACCCGGGATGAATGCCTTCTCAGGATATTGGATGGGCACCAGCTGGATCTTGTTGTCGCCCCTACCGCCAACCCCGCGGCTCTGGTGGATCATCTCCTGGGATCAAGGGGTGCAGCATCCTTTGCGTCCCCTGCCGCTGTGGCAGGGTTTCCGCATGTTACCGTTCCCATGGGGACAGTCTCCCACCTGCCCATTGGCCTTTCCTTTGTCGGGCGTCCCTATAGCGAACACCTGCTGTTGCAGGTCGCGGACTGCTTTGAACGGGCATTGGACCTGTCACTGGAACCGCAATACTTGCCATCACTGGAGACATAGACCATCTGAAAGAGGTCCGCAGAATGCCAGGACTGCGGGCATTCACAGCACCAGGTGTCCTTCAGGGATTGCTTCCCACCAGGCCGACCGCTTTCCCCCGAGCGGGCATCATGTCGGCTCAGGTAAAGTCGGCAAAATCAAAGACTTTCTCCATGGCGGCCCAATGCTCGCCGGGTTTGGCTTCTGCTACCCGCTCCTGAAACTGATCCATGGTGCGCTGCCATTCATTGTACCGCTCACTGGAGGCTTCGAGTCGGGCAAAGTCCCGATCCGGTTGGAAATCGTCATCGGCCTGCATCAGCATGAACATGCGACGCCCCAACAGGAAGATCTTCATGTCCAGAATGCCCACAGAGCCCAGCAACTCTATGACTTCGGGCCAGACATGGCGGTGATATTCCTTGTATTGCTCGATCTTTTCGGGATCGTCAACCAGATTGATAGTGAGAGCAAATTCCTGCATGGGTTCTCTGTTCCTCGGTTCCTGGAGCTCAAGTGACAGGCAAGACAGCTGGCAGCATTGCGGAGACGGGACAGCGAACTGGTTATCCCTGTCTGTGTCCCGACGAGGCCCATTATACCCGGAATGATGGCGTGCAACCCATGGCAGCCTGCCGAAATCTGCTTCCGATTCCTGGAAAATCAGTTTGCCGCGTCTGTACCCCTGCCACCGGGCTTGAATTGGACTGCCTGCTTGCCTTCGGCCATTACCCGGTTACAGGTGTGCCATGGCCTTGATGACGCCCGCGGCTGGATCGAGCCAGGACTCGAAGTCGGACACCACCTGCGTGAAGGGTGTGCGATGGGTAATCAGGGGTTCGGTTACGATCCGTTTGTGCTGCATCGCGGCAATGACCTGCTCAAAGTCACGCCGGCTGGCATTGCGACTGCTGAGCAGGGCAATTTCCCTCTTGTGAAATTCCGGATCCCAGAAGGTGATGTCGGACTGTACCAGACTCACCAGCACGTAGGTACCGCCATGGGCTACATGGGCGAAACCGGCTTCCATGGAGGCGGGATGTCCTGTAGCGTCAAAGACCACCGTGGCCAAATCGCCCTGGGTTGCCTCCTGCAGGCGTTCCGGAAAGTCCTCGTCCACCAGCAGAACCTGATCGATGTCCAAATGGTTCTGGCAGAAGTCCAGTTTGGACTCGGCTATATCGGCTACGATGACCCGGGCCCCTGTCGCCTGCGCAAACTGAACGACGCCCAAGCCAATGGGGCCGGCGCCTACGATCAAGGCTGTGTCCGCTGCCGACAAGCCGGAACGGTGTACTGCATGTGCCCCGATGCACTGGTTCTCCACCAGCGCCATTTGCTCCAGGGTGAGACCGGCAGCGGGCAGGAGGCGATCGGTCGGCAAACTGAGGAATTCACACATGCCACCGTCCGTGTGGACACCCAGCACCTGCATCTGTACACAGCAATTGGTTTTGCCGCGCCGGCAGGCAATGCAGGTTCCGCATTCCAGATAGGGCAACACGACACAGTGATCGCCTGGCGCCAATCCCTGGGGATTGTCACCAGGCTCCAGGATCTCCACGGCCAATTCATGCCCCAGCACCCGTGGGTAGGTAAAAAAGGGCTGACGCCCCCGGTAGGCGTGGAGATCGGTGCCACAGATGCCGATACGCCTGATTCTGACGAGGGCATGATCGGGCTGAGGTTCCGGATCGGGAACCGTGCTCCACTGCAAGGAAAAAGGTTCTGTCAACACAATTTGCTGCATGATGGACTTTCCGATCTGTCTATGGTTTCTCCCGTGGCAGATGATCCCCCAACTGTACGGCATCCTGATGGAATATGCTGTGGGGCATGGGACAGCCCGTGAACAGGAGATCCAGCGGTACGCCGTGCAAGATCCCGGCGGCAAGGGCCTGGAGATGGCCAACTGGGGAGCAAGCGCCAAACCTCAGGCTTGGGGCAGGGCAAGAAGGCGCTGCTGCCTACATGCCGCGGCCCATGTGGGGGGAACAGCCATCCGGGTTGTGTGCACTGCATCCAGGCTGGAACTGCCGCAAGCATAACATTGCCCTTGCGCAGATGCAATTGCCAGGATGGGGGCCTTGCCGGGACTCTGCTCACTCAGCGTTCAGGCAGATTCTCTGGTTTGGTCATGCCATGGACTGTTCCGCCAACACAAGGACCACCGCGAACCGACGAAAGACTGTCCCCTGCCGGCCAGGGATGGCCTGCCTGTGTTCGGGTTGCCCGACCTGATGGGATGCGATACCCTAAGGCAGCCGGGACAGGGACGGACAGAGCAGACAGGGAGAATCCGATGTTGAACATGATGGGGGCCTATGGCGAATGGGCCGCTTCACGATTTGCCGATCATGCGGGTTCCCTCTCTTTGCGCACCCGACATCGACAGGACCTGGAGGCGTGGCGGGCCGAAGCGGTGGCATTTGCGCGAACGTTGCTGGCAGAGGAACCCAGTCCCCCGTTGCCTGATGTCCAGGTCCAAGGCGTCTGGGAGCACGAGGGCTTGGTCATAGAGGACTTGAGCTGGCAATTGCCCTACGGTCCCCGCACACAGGCCTACTTTCTGAAGCCCGTCCATTCCTCTGCACCTCTGCCTGGCATTCTGGCCCTCCACGATCACGGGGGCAAGAAAAACTGGGGACGTCACAAGCTGGTGGAAGTACCCCAGCATTCCCTTGACAGACCCTATGCGCCAACACCGGGGATACTATGGGGAACGAGCCTGGGCCAATGCCTTGGCCCGGTCCGGATTTGCGGTACTGGTGCATGATGCCTTTGCCTTTGGCAGTCGCCGGATCCGTCTGGACGACGTGCCCCCGGCCATTCAGCAGGATACGCAGGAAACGTCCCTGGAGAACCAGGCTGAGATTGATGCCTACAACAATTGGGCGGCCTATCACGAAGCCATCCTGGCCAAGAGTCTGTTCGCAGCCGGACTTACCTGGCCCGGTGTGGTTCTCTACGAAGACCGGGTGGCCCTGGACATTCTGTGCAGCCGCCCCGAGGTAGATGCGAATCGCATCGGGTGTGGAGGCCTGTCAGGAGGCGGCTTGCGCACGGTATATCTGGGTGGCTTGGATGACCGCATTCAGGTTGCGGTTTGTGTAGGCATGATGACCACTTGGCGGGACTTTCTTCTGCACCGCAGCGTGAATCACACCTGGATGGTCTATACCCCGCGCCTGGCCCAGGCCCTGGACTATCCGGAAATCCTGGGACTGCGGGTACCCAAGCCCACCATGGTCCTGAACAATAATTCTGACCCGCTTTTTACCTTGCCGGAAATGCGACGCGCGGATGACCAGTTGGCCGAAGTGTACCGTCTGGCGGGCAGTCCAGAAAACTACGAATGCCATTTCTTTGCCGGAGGCCACAAGTTCGATCGCGAGATGCAGGATGTGGCCCAGGAATTCTGGAGCCGCCTGCTGTAGACAGCCGGGGCCTTGATTGGCTTGCCTTTCCTGTGCGCTTGGGCCCGGTCCTCACGCTTCCCGACAGGGTGCCCAGAATGCCGCGGGTTGTCAGGGTAAATTGCCAGTGGGCAGTAGGGAGACCTCTTCGCCGTAGCACGAAGTCCCGCTACTGCACCCCTCCGGCCATCTGGCAGGAGCCTTCGCTGGCTCCGGTCGTCTGGCGGTCATCGCCGATGGTACTGTTCGGTGCCGTAGCCTGAAGGCAACAGCCCTATGGTGTAGCAGAGAGGTACTGCAGAGGGCAAAGGCAAGGAAGTATCCCCTGTCGGCTTCCAGCTTCCCTGAACGGTGCGGGGAACCCGATGGGGCTGAGTCGGCCGTCAGGATGACATTTGTGGGATAATGGCCGGGAAGCACTGCCTCCTTTACGCCATGTCGTTCCTGCGCCCGTTTGTCAAGCCTGAAGGGAAATGGATGTGGCTTTGCATCATGGTTTGGGTGCTGGGTAGCGTGGGCGTGGACCAGCAACCTTTCCTGGCACCTGGCAGTGCCCCAGATCGCAGCAACCATGCCGCACTGTCTGTGGTGCCGGTACCCTTCCCGTCTCGGGCAAGGCAGGGCTTCAGGCATGTGCCCCAGGAACAGCTTCCTCCCCACCGCCGACATCCCGCAATGAGCTCTGCCACGGCGGGGGAGACAGTGGTAACACTCCAGGTTGACGGAACGCAGACGGAAATCACCACCACGCAACCAACGGTCGGAGCGGCTCTGGCCGAGGCCCGGATCGGCCTTGGTCCCCTGGACCAGGTGACACCCTCCCTGCAATCTGCTATCGTGCCTGACTTGGTGATCCGCGTTTGGCGGGTGCGGCGGGACGTCCTGATTTCCGACGAAACCGTGCCCTACCAGACGCGTTGGATAGGCGATGAAGCCCTGGCACTGGATCGACAGATCGTTCGGGTACAGGGTGCCAACGGCCTCGAAAGAACACGAACCCTTGTTACCTATCGGGAAGGAGACGAGGCCATGGTGGAGCATGCGGCTTCGTGGCTGGCCCAGGCCCCCGTGCACAAACAGATCGCATACGGAAGACGCATTGCACGGCTGGAACTGGAACTGGCAGATGGGAGTACCATTGCCTACTGGCGCAAAGTACGCATGTACGCTACCAGTTACAGCACCTCCCGTGCGGGCACGTCGCTGGATGCCCCCTGGTACGGGTTTACCTACTCAGGTCACAGGATGGGCAGTGGCATCGTGGCCACGCACAGATGGATTCCCCTTTGTACGCACCTGTTTGTGCCGGATTATGGTCAGGGCCAGGTCCTTGACCGCGGCAGCGGACTTGGCGTCTATGACATCGACCTGGGTTACACCGACGAGGATTGGCGCCACTGGAGCAAGGGGGTGGACGTCTACCTGCTTTGGCCACCCCCCGCAGATCCTGCCAGGATCTCGTGGATTCTGCCTGCACCGGGCGCGGCATGGCGTGGCGGCAACGCCAATCCTGATTGTGTTGCCGGACGGTTGAGAAGCAAGACAGATCCATGCAATTGTGCACCTCCCTGAGCCCATGGACAGGCACCACCGTTCCCCCGGGGTGGCAGGAGACTCCCGGCACATAGACCAGGGATGGGCCCGGGCAATGCTGCAGGTTTCAGGTTGTGGGCATGACCGTGCTGCGTAAACTCGGATTGTCCCTTGGGGCCTTGGGGCGTACCCCGCGCGGGACCGATCGGGATCGCCACCCACGCAGTCAAGCCCTTTTGGCAGGTATTGTGCTCTTGGGTTTTGCCTTGCGCATCTGGCATCTGGACTATGACCAGGGCATGGGGAGTCATCCGGACGAGCGCTCCAATTCCTACTATGCCGTAACCATCCGAATGCCTTCTGATGTCACGGATCTGTTGCACCCGCGCCGGAGCCCTCTGAATCCCCTTTGGGATACAGACCAGAATCGGAAACGACACTTTACGTATGGCCACTTTCCCCTGTATCTGGGCGTTTTGGCTGCCACCGTCGCGCACAATGCTGCGCCGTTGCTGGAGGCCCTTGGCATGCCGGATCCATGGGTGGATGCGGCCACGGAAGCCCGTTCCCATCCGCGCAGCTTCCTGTTGGCAGGCCGCATCGTCATTGTCCTGCTGGATACATTGACCATTTGGCTGCTCTATCTGACGGCCCATCATCTCTATGGCAACCGCACGGGACTGCTGACGGCCTTCCTGTGGGCGATTGCGGTCATGCCTTTCAAGGACAGTCACTTCTTCACGGTGGATATCGCCCTCACGACCTTTGTGACCCTGACGATCCTGGGCTTTCTGACACTTCTGGACAAACCCCTGTCGTACCGGGGGATAGGTCTTACCGGGATAGGCATGGGTCTGAGCGTGGCATCGAAGTTCAGCGCTTTTCCCATAGTTTTCCTGTTCGCGGGCCTGTCCCTCTTGCAATGGCGGCGTCACACCGCCAAGGCGGCGCGTGCGGAGCAGGGCGGCATGGGGCGCATGCTGGGCATGCAGTTTCTCGCTGTCGTCGGCATTGCCGTTGGCACATTTGCCCTGACCAGTCCCTTTGTGTTGCTGGACTGGGACATTTTCCGGTTCGCCGTCCTGGAGCAGCAAGGCAATATGGTCACAGGTGTCAATGACTGGCCCTTCACCCGGCAATACAGGGGTACGCTGCCTTACTGGTATTTCATACAACAGCAACTGCAATGGGGACTCTGGTATCCCCTGGGCCTTGCCGCCCTGGCGGGTACCCTGTGGACGGTCTTGCGCCTGGGGGCATTGTGTTTCCGGCGCCAATCTCCCTGGCTGCCCCGTCCCCTGGACGGGGAATGGCTGATCGTGTTGTGGATCGTTCTGTACTTTGGTCCTACGGGAGCTTTCCTGGCCAAGTTCAACCGCTATGCCCTGCCCCTCTTGCCGTCGGTGGTCTTGCTGGGAACGGGCCTGCTGGCCTGGAGCTGCCACTGGTGGGGTGCCAGAAGTACCACGGTCCATGGCCCTGGGGGGCATGGACCGTGGGCATGGTCCAGCCTTGCCAGGACACGGGTGGGTACCGCCTGTGGCGTGCTGGTTGTGGCGGGTTCGCTGTTCTGGCTGGGTGCCAACATCAACGGCATTTATGCGCGCAACCATACCTGGCACGATGCAAGCCACTGGATCTTTCACAATGTACCGGACGGATCGGTCATTCTGTGGGAGCAGTGGGATGACCCCTTGCCCAAGTCGTGGCAACTGCTACGGGAAAGGGATGCGTCTGTACCGCAGAAGCATTTCCGCAAAGTGGACTGGAATCCCTTTGCGGAAGAAGATGAACAGAAGCTGGCATTGCTCAAGGGTCATCTGCTGGAAGCCGATTATGTGATTTTCAGCTCAAGGCGTACCTATGGTGCGATTCCGCGTTTGCCGCAGCGTTACCCGCTGGTCACCCGATACTACGAGCTACTGTTCAATGGCGCGTTGGGTTTTGAGATTGTCCACCGGGAAACCCGCAGTCCCCGGGCCCTGGGACTGCATTTTGACGATACGTTAGCCGACGAAAGCTGGCGCCTGTACGATCATCCCCCGGTCACGATACTGGCCAAAGTCAGGCCATTGACCGGCGACGAAATCGAGTCTCTGCTGCAAGGGCAGGTGGATTCAGCGGTCAAGTGGTTTGTGCCCTCTTCGCCCTTTCCTACTTCTGTGTTGGCCAGCATGGGGCTGTCCCGGCAGCATGACTCCGAGCAGCCAGCCAGAGCCGGAAAGGAGCGGAACTTCCTCCGCCGTACCCTGGGTCCTGTCCTCTTTGGCGTGCCCCACTTCGACGTCCTGGACTATCCCCTGGCATCCTCCCTGCCCTTCGATCGGTTCCGGTTCAATACGTTTGGCAGTACCCGAACCTGGGCCGCCACACTCATTTGGTGGGCCGGCCTGTGGCTGATGGGACTCATAGCCTGGCCGCTGGGTTATCCCCTTTGGGCCAGACTGCCTGATGCCGGCTATGCGCTGTCCCGGAGTTTCGGCTGGCTGGGGCTGGCCCTCATTGTCTGGTGGATAGCTCATCTGGGGGTGTCGGCCTTTACGGTCAGGGGGGTGTGGGTGACCGTCCTGGCCTTGCTGGTATTCTCGGGGATCATGGCCTGGCGCCAGAGGCACGAATTGATGCGGCATTTGCGCAGGCACTGGCGCCTGCTGCTGTGCGCGGAGGTAGGGTTCACCCTGGCCTACGTGCTGTTTGTTTTCCTCCGACTGTGCAATCCGGATCTCTGGCAGCCATGGACAGGTGGCGAGAAATTCATGGATCTGGCCATTCTCAATGGCATTCTCCACAGTCCCACGTTTCCCCCCATGGATCCCCATTTCGCCGGCAAATTCCTGAACTACTACTACTGGGGCCATTACCTGGTGGCCTTCCAGATCAAGATGACGGGGCTGTGGACCGAGGTTGCCTACAATGTAGCTCTGGCTTCGCTGTTTGCCCTGGTCGTGCTGCTTTCCTGGTCCTGCGTCTTTTATTTCCATATGCGTCCCAGGGTGCGGGACCAGGAAGCTGCCGGATCCCGGGCAGGTTGGCGTCCTGCCTTGGTCAAGGCGTTATGGGCCCCCTTCCTGGTGACAGGCATTGGCAATCTTGAGGGTGCCAGTCAGTTGCTGCGTTCGGCCAATTCCCTGGCCCAAGGTACCCTTTCGGCCTGGCCTGCTCTGTTGCGGCAACCTGCGGAGACAGTGCATGGCCTATGGCAAATGTGGAGTTCGGGGTCCGCGCCGGGTTACGACTTCTGGGGACCCAGCCGTGTCATTCCCCATACCATCAACGAATTTCCCTACTGGGGATTCCTCTTCGGGGATCTGCATGCACACCTGCTTGTCATGCCCATCACCCTCTTGCTGCTGTGTTGCATCGTGTTTGGCAGCTGCTACCTGCAGGGCAAAGGACAGGCCTCCGTGTTGCTGGTGCTTGTCGCTGTGATCAGCAGTATCGGCATTGCCACGAATCTCTGGGAACTCCCCCTGTACATCTCGCTGGTGCTGCTTTGGCTGTTCGCCCTCGGCCAGCGCTACTTTCCCCGTGCCTGGCCTGCCGCCGGTGGTGGGGCCGCCCTGCTGGTGCTCTTTGTGGCCCTGCTGGCCCTGCTTCCTTTCTGGCGTCAATTTGAAATCGTGTCCGCCCGTGGTCTGGGTTGGGTCCAGCAGGGAGATTCGCCTTCCCCATGGTTCCGCATCTGGGGTCTCTTCTATGCCGTAGTCCTGGTTTGGCTGCTCCTGCATCTGTTGACTTCCTGGTCCGAACAGCCCTGGGCAAGCCGGAAAACGGAGGTGCGTGGGTTGGGTTTCCTGGTTGTCATTGCCGTAACGTCCTGCCTGCTGTGGCAGCGTACAACCCTGGCACTGGTCATGCCCCTTCTCTTGCTGGCGGCATGGCTGCTCTGGAAGAAGCGCCAAGTACTCAGGAGTGAACAAGCCCTGATCCTTGGTTGGCTACTGCTGGTGTTGGGCATCTGGGCCAGTACGCAGCTGGTGTTTGTCCGGGATTTCCTGGAAGGTGGGGATGCCTACCGCATGAATACCCTGTTCAAATTCTTTCTGCAGGCGTGGATCCTGGCAGCGGTCACGGTGGCTATGCTGCTGCCCGGGTTGGGGCGCAGGGCAGGCAGGATACTCGGTCCCAACGTAGCCTGGACCAGCCGCGCGGGTTTTGGGATCCTGCTTGCGGCCTCCCTCGTGTATCCCCTCATGGGCACGCCGGCGCGACTGGCCCAGCGGTTTCCGGACAATGCACAGCCCATCGGCACCCTGAATGGCCTTGACTACATGCACACCGGGACCTACCGATGGCCCGACCAGCACAACGAGGTGATACTTGCCTATGATCGGCAAGCCATTGATTGGCTGAATTCCCACATATCCCGCAACCTGGTCATTCTGGAATCCCATGTCCTGGACTACTATAGGGCAGCAGGCACCCGCATCGCCTCTCACACCGGATTGCCCGGTCTGCTGGGCATGCACCAAATTGAACAAAGGCCTGTGGATCTTGTCAGGCAACGATCCAGCGTCATGTACGCCATCTGGAATGCCGTGAGTGCAGAGCGGATGCTGCAGCTGTTGACCGAGCATGCCATTGACCTGGTGTATGCGGGGCAATTGGAGCAAATGGAACATCCACAGGGGGTACGGCATCTGGCGGAATTGTATGCGGCCGGGCAATTGGAATTGGTCTACGAAAATCCCAAAACCCGCGTCTATGCCCTTCCGGGGCAGATGAGATCTACATTCGAGTAGCACCATGACCGCCATGGAATGGGGTGTGGTCCTGCGCTGGTACCTGGTGCTCCAGATTCTGAGCATCCCCTTTGTTTACATAAGTCGGCGCCTTTTCATGGCCCTGCCGGATCAGGGCTATGCCATCGCGAAGTCCCTTGCCGTCCTGCTGGTGGGCTTTGGCAGTTGGCTTGCCTTCGCCTGGCTGCAGGTGCCCTTTACGGCCGGTTTGCCGTGGCTGATATGGCTGTTGGGCTGTGGGCTGGCATGGCAATGGCGCAGGCAGTGAACTGCGCCGCCGTTTCCACCGGGGCCTTGCCTGGCCAGCGGGACCGGCAAAGTCTACCGTCTGGATGGTGGAAGCGGTCTTTGCCCTGATCTTTGTGGGGTGGCTCTGGGTAGTGGCCCACGACTCCGGGATTGAACATACCGAGCAGCCGATGGACTTCATGTTCCTAAACAGCTTGTGGACGACCTCACACTACCCGCCCCATGATGCCTGGCTGGCAGGGTTTCCCATCAGCTATTACTACTTCGGCTACTGGATGCTGATTTGCCTGGCCAAGGCTTCCCAGGTAGCGCCAGCCCTGGCCTATAACCTGGGCCAGGCCAACTGGTATGCTTTGCTGTGGCTTGGTGCCTGGAGCATTGGCTACAACGCATTTGCCATGTGGCACAGGTACGCGCGGCCGGAGAAACGGGGGCAATGGGCCTGTCTGGGCGCCGGGACCCTGTCAGGCCTGTGTGTCGCCTGCATGGGCAATCTGCAGGGCCTATTCGAGTCGCTCTATGCCACCGGTATGGGCCCGGACCGCTGGTACACCAAACTGCAGGTGAGGGGTTTTCCGGAAGCCGCCACCCGGACGGGCGAGTGGTTTGTTTCGGAAACGGCCTGGTGGTGGTGGCGCAGTGCCCGGGTCATCGGTGATCAGGATCTCTACGGCAACCACCTTGAAGTCATTACGGAATTTCCCATGTTCAGTTACATGCTGGGGGACAACCACCCGCATGTACTGTTCGCGCCCTTTCTGTTTGTGGCCATGAGCCTGGTACTGCAGCTGTTTGTCGATCCCGAGTCGAAAGCCCTTGTTGCCGCATCAAGACCTTGGCATATCGGACTGTCCATGGTGCTGGCAGGAGCTGCCTTCTTCAGCAATTCCTGGGATCTGGTAACCGTGCTTCTCCTGCTTCCGGCAGGCCTGAGTCTGGGGCATTTCGCGTCGCGCCCGGCCACGCCGTTGGCCCGGTTCCTTTTCCTGGTACGCACAGCCCTGATGCTCCTGGTTGGAGCCGCGCTTCTCATTCTGCCCTATCTCCTCACGGCCCAATCCCAGGTGCAGGGAATACAGCTCAACTGGATCAATCCCACGCGTCCGACGCAATTTCTGGTCATGTGGGGACCCCTGCTCCTGTCCGGTGGCCTGTTCCTGACCGTGTTTTCGGGACGCAGCCTGTTTTCCGTCACGAGTCTGCTCCCTGCTCTCCTGCTCGTCTGGCTGGTGCCTGGCGCCATTCTGATCGGTGCCTGGTGGGGCGGCATGGCCGATGAGACCCTGTCTGCAGTCAGTGGCGATGGCACGGACTGGGGCCACCTGATCCGGGAGCGATGGGCACATCGCGGGGCAACTCCCGCTGTGCTGGGATTGCTGTTGGGTCTGGCATTGGCGCAATTCAGCCGGTGGTGGCAGGGGCGGCAGCAACCGGAACAACAGGCCACCTATGCCTTTATGCTGCTGTGCCTGACGGCAGGTCTGCTTCTGATGTACTTGCCGGAGTTCCTCTATCTGCGGGACCAGTTCGGTACCCTGATGCGAATGAACACGGTGTTCAAGTTCTACTACCAGGCCTGGCATCTGTTGGCTCCGGTCATGGCCGTAACCGTTATGATGGGTCTGGCCAAACCCTGGCGATGGCCAACTGTGGGTGCTTCTGCCGTGCTTCTGCTGTTGCTGCTGGCCGGACTGGTGTATCCGGCCGCCAGCATCCGCAGCAAGGTACACATCCCTGCCGGCGGGAGAACCCTGGACATTTTTCACAGTTTGGGATACCGGGAACCGGCCGTGGCCGATGCGCTGACATGGCTGCAGGACAATGCCCGGAACGGAGATGTCATCGCCGAGGCCGTGGGCCAGAGCTACCGGGTTGACACCAGCCGCATCAGCAGCTTTACCGGCATGGCAACCTTGCTGGGATGGCCTGGACATGAAAGGCAATGGCGTGGCTACGCTTATGATTCCATGGTGGCAGGCAGGGAAGAGGCACTGCGCACCCTGTATGTCACGGGCAACCGGGAAGAGATCCTGCAGACCATGGCGATCTGGAACATCCAATACGTATATCTGGGTTCCCGGGAGCGGCAGCAATACGCGATTTCCGAAGAGCGACAGCAGTTTCTGGCAACGGTACTGGAACCCCTGTATGACCGGAACGGGATCCTTGTCCTGGCCAACCCGTCACACCGGACTGCCCCATAACCCGTCTGTAATGACAACCTGACGATTCGCATGCAAGTCTTCCCAGTGTCCAAGTCGATGGCAACGCCGAATTCCCTGCTGGACACGGCCATTGCCGTCCAGGTTACGGTTGCGGGGCGCCGCCTGTCCTTTGGCCTCAGGATCGAGCACATTCTCTGGGGGGTGCTCCTGGGGGCATCGCTTGGGGCACGCCTGGTCAGCCTTGATGTACGCGCCATGAGTCATGACGAGAGTCTGCATGCCCTGTATTCCTACTATCTCTATGACCGGGGGGAATATGTGCATGCGCCCATGATGCACGGGCCCTTGCTCTTTCATGCCAATGCCCTGGTGTATGTGCTCCTGGGCGTCTCGGACTTCACAACCCGGCTGTTGCCCGCGTTGGCCGGAACCCTGGTGACAGGCAGTATGTGGTGGTATCGTCGCTATCTGGGCATGTGGGGGGCATGGATAGCGGGGTTGCTGCTCGCGGTCAGTCCGTCTCTCCTGTTCCACAGCCGATACATCCGGAATGACATCTATGTGGTGCTGTTCAGCCTGCTTTGGGTTTACACGCTGTTGCGCTATATCGAGAGTGGCGAAGTCAAGTGGATGATGGGCATGGGGCTGGGCATGCTGGCAGGCTTTATCTCCAAGGAGAACCACTTCATAACCGGCCTGCTATTGGGACTGTTTGGCAGTGGTATGGCGGTGGCATCCCGCTTCCTGCCGCGCCCCCTGTTCCCGCAGGGTCATCGCTTTGCCGATGTGACGGTGGTTATGGGGCTGCTGGTCTTGCCCTTCCTGGCCCCCCTGGTGCATTTGGCGGTGGGTTGGGACCCCCTGGATTCATCCAGCACGGGCCTTACCCGGTCCGGACTGACCGCAGGGCTTATAGGGCTGCTGGCCCTGGGATCCGGCATTCTGTGGTTTGCCTACCTCAGACCCCAGTCATGGCGGACCCCCTTTGATGCGTGGTCCTTTGCCGGTCTGTTCCTGGCCTTCTGGTTCATCACCGAAATGTTCTTTTCCACATTCCTGACCAACCCTGCCGGTCTGGTTTCCGGGGTCGTGGAGAGTTTAGGCTACTGGATAGCCCAACAGGAAGTGCAGAGAGGCAGCCAGCCCTGGTACTACTATCTGATGCTGACTGCCCTGTACGAATATTTGGTCCTGCCGGCGGCCCTGGCCGGTGGCTTCCTGGGGGTTCGCGCGCTTGCCCCCTGGTTCCGAAACCGGCACCGGTACGAATCCGCAGGGAATTCGTTGGGGCTGGACCTGCCCCAGGTTTTCGTCCTGCTGCTGCTCTGGTGGAGCATCGGGAGTTGGCTGGCCTATACCTATGCGGGGGAACGCATGCCGTGGCTCCTGACCCATATGGTCACACCCATGTGCCTGCTGGGAGGGTACGGCACAGGCCGGATCGTGCAACGGTGCAAGGGCAGTCAATGGGAAGCCACCGCCATTGTCATGGCCATGACCGCGGGCATTCTGTGCTGGGTGTGGGCTTCCCTTCTTCTCCCCTTTGGGGGACGGGAAATCCATGCCGTGCGTACCACCCTGCAATGGATTGGGGCAGTTGTGGCCGGCACAGGGCTTATCGGCGGATGCGGATGGTACATCGTGGCCCAGCGCAAACCCGCCATGCCTGTGCTGGTGCTGGGAGTGTTCGTACCCCTGATGCTGCTGACCCTGCGTACTTCCTACCTGCTGAATTTCGTCAACTTCGACTATGTCTCGGAGTATCTCACCTACGCTCACGGCTCTCCGGACATCAAGCAGGCATTGGCGGAAATCGATGAAATCAGCCAGCGTCTTCACGGCGACAGATCCATCCCGATAGCCTACGACCACGACAATTCCTGGCCCATGGCCTGGTATTTTCGGGAGTACCCCAATGCGCAGCTGTACCAGGAACCGGATGAATCCCTTTTGGCAAAACCCATTGTGCTGGCTGGCCCCAGCCGCTGGGAGCAAGTGCGTCCGCTCCTGGAGCGGAACCATGTCAGACGTACCTACCGGCTGATTTGGTGGCCCGAGGAATCCTACAAGCAGTGGTCACGGCAGACATGGGCCCATTGGCAGAATGCGGAGATGCGCCAGCGGTGGAAACGCATCTTCTTTTTCCGGGAACATTCTCACCTGGATCTCGCCCAATGGCCCCACCGCAGGGAGTTCGACCTGTTTGTCCGGCGGGACCTGGCACCGCTGGTTTGGGCGGAGGCCCTTGACATCGCACCGACCAATACGGGGCCCCTCCTGGCTATGACCGGGACACTGCCCCGTCTCGATTTCCCCGGGACCAGCGTCATTGCGGGGGAATTTGGCGGGATGCCCCTTGCCGAGCCCCGGTCCATCCGGATTGCCTCCCAGGGCTTCCGCATTGTCACGGACAGTGGCAATCATCGGGTCCTGATTCTGGATCGGCGCAACCAACTGGTCCTGAGCGTGGGAAGTTTCTGTCCCCTGGACAGTGAAAGGCAATTCCTCTGTCTGGACCCGGATGGCGAAGGACCACAGGATTTGGGGGATGGGCAATTCAATGAACCGTGGGGAGCGGTGCTGTCTGAATCCGGGCTCCTGTTTGTGGCCGATACCTGGAATCATCGGATGCAGGTCTTTGACCTTGAAGGCAATTTCCGGATGAAATGGGGCGCATTTGGCCAGCAGGCACGCCTTGCCCCCGGTGAACCTGTCCGGTTCTTTGGTCCGCGCGGTGTCGATGTACTGCCCAATGGGCATGTGGTGGTTGTGGACACGGGAAACAAGCGGCTGCTGCAATTCAATGAAGAGGGCAAACCGATGGGGGAAGAGGGGGGACTGGGCCCAGGTCCCGGGCACTTTGACGAACCCGTGGACGGCTGGGTCAATCCCCGCGCCGGACAGCTGCTCGTCACGGACAACTGGAACCGCCGCATCCAGCTGCTGACGCTCTCTCTGGATCCCCTGGCCGAGATTGGTGTATTGCCTGACATGTGGAATTCCTTTCACGCCCTGCACAAACCCCATGTGACCGCAATTCCCGATTTCGGGATTGCCGTTTCCGACCCGGAAAATGGCCGGGTGGTCCTCTTTGATGTAGTAGGACAGCCACTCGGCTACCTGGACCAAATCAATGTGAAATCCGACTCAGGGTTGTTGCCGCTGGGTTTGGCCTATGATCCCCAAACCGCCGAACTGCTGGTTGTGGACGGGAGCAGCCACAGGGTCCTGGCTTTCGATCTGTCACAGGCCACAGAGTTGCTGCACCGGAGGTGAGTGGCTGGGGTCAGGACGCCGCCTGGACATGGGCTTGGCGGCGGGCCAGCAGGCTCAGCAAGACTACCAGCAACAGGCCGGCCAGCGCCAGAGCCAGCGCCGTCGTCCACTCAGGATTGAAGCCTCCATCCATGTGCAGCGGTGGCCAAACATTGCGGAAGACCGTGATGGTCTCACCCTGGGGGCGCAAGATGGTTTCGTGTACCTGCCACGGCCAGATGCGACGCAGGCTGCCCAGCATGAAGCCCGTCAGGAGCGCCAGGAGTAGCACTGGGATACCGTTCAAACCACCAACTCAGCACACGGGCGAAGGTCAGGATGCCGCAAGAGGCGCCCAGGATGAACAGGCCCAACACCGCCACATCGCGCTCGTTCAGGGCTGTCAGAATGGTATGGTACTGGCCCAGCAATATCAGGACGTACGCACCTGAGATGCCAGGCAGGATCATGGCGCAAATGGCCAGGGCGCCGCTCAGGAACAAAAACCACCAGGTGGCAGGCAGGGCAATGGGGACCTGGCCGACAAGCCAATAGGTCAGGCCAGCCGCCAGCACACTGGTACTGGCCAATCCCCAATTCCAGCCCTCAACATTGCCTCCCACCAGCACGACGGAAGCCAGGATCAGGCCAAAGAAGAAACTCCAGATATGCAGCGGATAGAATTCCAGCCAGTGCTCGATGCGCCGGGAGAGCAACAATACGGAACTGAGAATCCCCACGCCCAGCACGAGCAGAAACACACCGTTGAGCTCTTGTGCCGCCGAGCGCCACTGCATACGCCGCAAGCGCCGCCAGAAGGACCGACGAGTCAGGGTGCGTACGCTCGCGAGCAACTCGGCGTAGATGCCCAAAATCAGGGCCATGGTACCGCCGGACACCCCGGGTACAAGGTCGGCTATGCCCATACAGGCACCCTTACACCACAGCATGACATAGTCCAGCAGTGTACGGGACAACGGATATTCCTGTGTATCGTTATCCACGTGGTCTATTCGGTTGGACTTGCGGCCAGATGGGCCCGCAGGTAAGGCCGGCCAGCGGCGTGGGGTTACCGGGATTCCCGATACAAGACGTGTCGGCGCAGGATGGGATCGAATTTCTTCAATGCCAGGCGTGACGTGTCATTGCGCCGGTTCTTCTCCGTCAGGTACCGATGTGTGCTCTCGGTACTTTTCATGGTTACCAATATGCGGGGGCCCTTGGATTGCTTCGCCATGGCAATTCGCCTTTAGTCCCTTGTGGAAAATACTGTGATCACGACCTGGATTCGAATGCATGCTGCATGCTCCGTTATTCTAATACGTGGCACGGCATTGGAGCCAATTCCGATCGTGGCGTCAGCCTGCAATTGACTTGCACCGGAAGCGGGCCAGGTCCAAGGCATGGGGCCAGGCTCCCATGGCCGACGTGCCGCATGGCCGTAGGGTGGAGTCGCCCGATGGTCCCAACTCCGGTAGGGCAAACCGGCAGTCCCGGCCGCCCGAAGGCCGACAGTATGCGAAAGGGATAAGTCTCCATGGCTGCACATCTGCCACCCCTGCAAGTTTGGGTACAGGCTGCGCGTCCCAAGACGCTCATTGCGGGCATTACCCCCGTGTGCATGGGTCTGGCGATGGTGTACAGCGAAGCGGCGGTCAACTGGTTCCTGGCTGCCCTTACCCTGGTCAGTGCCTGTACCTTGCAAATTGGCACGAACTACGTCAACGACCTCTATGACTTCCTCAAGGGGGCGGATCAACCGGATCGCATCGGTCCCCCGCGGGTGATGCAGAAGGGGCTGGTCACTGCGCACCAGATGCGCTGTGGCATTGCCGTCGTGTTTCTGATCTGCATGGTAGCGGGAGCCATCCTGGTCAGAACCAGCGGCCTGTTCATTCTGTGGCTGGGACTGTTCGGGATTGGCATGGGGATTCTTTATACAGCTGGCCCCTGGCCCCTGGCCTACAACGGTTGGAGTGACCTGATGGTTCTGCTCTTCTTCGGGATCCTGGCGGTGGCGGGAACCGTGTACGTGCAAACGGGGCAGGTGGATATCCGGGCCCTGATCGCGGGCATCAGTCCCGGACTGATTTCTACGGGCATCCTGGTGGTCAACAATCTGCGTGACATCGCACAGGATACCCGTTCGGGGCGCCAGAATCTGATCGTACGCTTTGGCCTGCGTTTTGGGCGCTGGGAATACACGTTCTGTATGCTCGGGGCCGCCGTCGTGCCGTTTGTTCTTTACCTCTATGCAGCCCGGCCCGTCATCACGCTGCTGCCATCGGTATGTGTCCTGCTGGCCCTGCCCGTCCTGTGGACGGTCTGGAACAGGGAGGGGGCCATCCTTAACCGGGCTCTGGCCCAGACGGCTGCCATTCTGCTGGTCTTCTGCCTGCTGTTTGGTGTCGGCTGGATACTCGGAGCCTGAAGTTGCAGGCAGGTCCTGGCTTGCCTGGACAAACGGTATAGGGGTCAGGCAGTGCTGCCGTTGAAATGCTGAATTGACAGGAGGTGGCGGCAGGCCAGGATGGCCGTGGCTGCCGTCTGGCCCCGCATTACACCATGCCATAAAGGGAAAGGCAGGTTGCTGTCATCCCTTGGAAGCAGAGACCACAGCCCCGGCTATGCCAGGACGTTGCCTTAAGCCAGATGACCGGATGGCACCCCTTGCCATGGGCGGTCTGTGAACCGGATATCCCGCTTTCCTGTACCCAATTTGCCCTGGCCTGACGCGCCCTTTCACCCCCGGAGTCCCGGCTGTCCGGATGTTGAATCCGGCCCATTCCCGGAGTTGCGTTCCGCAGATCCGGCAAGTTGGAGTAAAATGACAGGTAACTGAATACGAGGTCTCAACGACCAGGTGGCTCATGGATCACACTCGTCGCAGCAAGCCCGTCTGGCGTTCGGTCATCGGTCCCGTAAGTTTGGGACTGCTTTGGCCATCCATTCTTGGTGCATTCTGGTTCTACATTCTCACAGAATTTGGCAATCCATTGGCAGCCGAAGCTGTCAACTTGCCCTTATTCACGCAGCAAGTCCCTGTTGAACAACCCGTTCAATCCGTTCCCGCCAGTTCCTATTCCATCGTGCGGGACGATGCGGTACCTTCCCACGCCCGCCTGAGCATCGCCGGAAAAACTGTCGTGGATGAACCCCTGACCCATATGGGGCATCTTCAGGTTCATCCGGACGGAACACTGCTGGCCCTTGATCTGTTCCCCACGGGTACCGAAACCATGGAGTTTGGACAGATCCGGATCTTTGACACCGGTACGGGCGAGCAGGTGGCAGCCATGGCGGGTCACGCTCCCTTCTGGAACGTCCATGCCCAACTGGAATTTGCCACGCCGGACCGGACCGTGGCCGTTTTCGATGTGGAAACGGGCCAGCAGACGGAATTGTCGGACCAGCCCGCAGACACTCAGGATGAGGAAGTCCTTCTCTTTGCCTCCACTGAAGTAGGCAGCCCCTTCCGCCCCACGACCATTCGCGTTCAGCACCATCCGCAAAATTATTGCCGGCAGGGCGTGGCCGAGAATGAAGTGGTGACATTGCCCATGGAAGAATATGTGGCCCGGGTGCTGCCTGCCGAAGTTCCGCCCACCTGGAACATGGAGGCTCTGAAGGCCATGGCCATCGCGGCACGCACCTATGCCTGGAACAAGATCTACCAGAATCGGTCCGGTACCAATGCCTTTGACGTGTCAGACTGGGCCAATAACCAGACCATGTGCGACTATCGCCACGAGCGTTCCGATCTGGCAGTACAGGCCACCGCCGGTATGATTATGCAGGATATCGCGGATCCCAACCGCCTGCCCATTCTGTCCATGTATTCCACCGAGAATTCCCATCCCACGAAGAAGCACAGCTATCTTACCTATCTGGACAGTGTGCCGGATCCCAACGCCTTGGGCTTCAAGCGTCGCGGTCATGGATGGGGCCTGAGTCAACTGGGCGCCCAACGCTTTGCCAAGCAAGGCCTGAATTTCTGTCAGATACTGGGACATTACTACAGTAACATTCACATCACCGGCACAGATGCCGAAGTCCCCCTGGGATGTCTTATCGTGAATGGTGCCCGGGGCTTTGCCACGGGATCCGGTCTGCATTTCGAGGCCGTCGTGGCATCCCATGTCACGGATCTCGCCGTGGAAATCAACGACATCACGCCGGATTCTGCTCCCGTGCTGGCGACGTATGATCCCACAGAGGATGCCCTGGTCCAGAAGCAGGCGGCGGATCAGTTTGGAGAATTGGTGATCACGGCCCATGTCGCACCTGACATTACCCATGCCGAGGAGCTTACCATTCAATCCTCTGACCCGCTGGCCACGAGTGACAGTGTCCAGACACAAGACACCGGGCCTGCACCAACAGCGACCCCCGCACCTCCAGAAGAGGAGAACAGTCCGGATCCCTTGCCTACACCGGAGCCTGCAGCATCCGCATTGGAAATTGAACTGGAAGAAGCCAGTCCCACGCCAACCCCCGAGGCGACCCCGGTGGCGACCCCTGAGCCAACCCCCGCGCCGACAGCAACCGGCTTTGCCTATCCCGTCACCCTGGCCCTGGACTCCGCTTCCCGGATCTGGTCTGTGCCTGGCGCAACGCTGTCAGGTACGGTCCTGGAAATCAAATTGCTGGCCGGAACGCAAGTGTTGGATACGGTGAGTGTCACTGTGGACCATGAGGGACCGAAGTATGTAGAGGCGTCACTGTTCGAAACGGAAAGCCGTGATCATCTGCTGGTGCAAGTGACCGGGGCCAGCGGAGATGGCTTCAGCATGGGGCGTGACTGGACCTGGGAACAGAGTTCCCCTGAACTTCACGTCTGAGGCAGGCGCCCTGGCACAGGACCCGTTTGCCAGTGATGGCCTGGTCTGGCTGGGAGATCCGGATCAGCACACCAGTGGCATCTGGTTTGGTCCCTACACTTCCGTACTCCCGGGAGCGCGATCCTACCGTGCCCTGTTTCGTGTCAAAATGCCTGACTTCGTCCCGGCCAGCACGGAGACCCTGGAGGCAGCACAGCCTGTGGCGCGTCTGGATGTCACCCATGACCAGGGCAAAAAGATCCTGGGGTTCCGCGAATTGTATGTCACCGATTTTCGTTCTGCCTCGGACTTCACCCCATTTGGGGTGGATTTCCATCTCTTCGAAGCCGTGACCGATCTGGAATTCCGGGTGCACTGGCATGGTACCCAAACCTTGGCCCTGGACCAGGTGACCGTTGTCAGCTATCCCTTTCGCGATTGGGAAGACAGCAACTTCACCTGGCCTGTGGTGCCTGACTCCCCCATTGGCAACCTGCGATTTGCGGCATTTGACCAAGCCGATAACATGAGCACCCTCTTTACCCTGAATCTGAACCAGACGGTAGAGGAATCTGCTGCCGCCGGAAGCCAGGACGGCTGCCAAGTGTATGGCGACTGTTTGTTTCCCGCTCACCCGTCGGCCATCCAGTAGGGAGTGACCGTCCAGGTTGCAGGCTATGCTCCGGCCCCTTCCGCGTTGGCGGCTTCCAGAGTGCTCTCCGCCCAAATGGCCTGCATCTCTGCCGATGAAGCGAGCAGGGCGTCCAGTTTGCCTGCGGCCTCGATGGTGCCATTCTGCATGACCACAATCTGATCGGCATGGCGCAACACCCGGCGGCGATGCGACACCACAAGACAGGTAGGGCGCAAGCCTGCCTGTCCTGTGGACCTTCCCGCCTGCTGGAAGCGGGAGAGCACCCGATCCCACAACAATCTCTCTGTGCCCAGATCGAGAGCGCTGGAAACGTCATCGATTAGGAGCAATCCGCTTTCGGCAGCCAGCATGCGCGCGGTGGCGACCCGCTGGATCTGGCCACCGGAGAGACGCAACCCCCGGGGACCTACGCGGGTCTGCAAACCTTGCGGCAACGCCGCCAAATCGCCTTCAAAGACCGCATCATGAATGGCGGCCTGCAGGACATCCGGCGCCATGTCGTGACCCAGGGTGATATTGTTGGCCAGGCTTTCGCTGAACAGCTTGGGCACTTGCGGTGTGTAGGACACGCGTGGGGGTGTCATAAAGGTACCGGGTTCCCTTACCGGCGCATCGTTCCAGCGTATCACCCCGCTCTGCAACGGCAAGAGTCCCAGGATCAGCTTGAGCAGGGTTGACTTGCCGGATCCTATCCGCCCCGTGACTACGGTGAACGAGCCCTGGGGCAGTGACAGGCTGACATCCCGCACACCGAACTCCGAATCGGGATACCGGTAGGTCAGGCCCTGCAAGTCCAGCTGTTTGAGGTCAGGGGCGTGACCCGGCTCAATGCGGGTGGCGTCTTCTGCCGCCCGCAGCGGGGAGGGGGCATACAGATCAGAGGTCTGGCCGGAATCGGGCAAGACGGCGTTCAGGCGGTCCAGGGACACTTTGCCCTGCTTGAAGCTGGTCAGCATCCACAGGATCCATCCGGCATAGTCTGCCACCCGATCCAGGTAGGTCACGAACAGCACAAGCTCCCCTGTACTCAGGGTTGGTCTGTCGGACAGGGCAATGTAAAACAGAATGAAAGCGGTACACAGGGTGGTGGTGATATCCGACAGGCTCTCCAGGATCTGGGACAGCAACTTTTCTTTCAGGGCTGCCCTGCGCCGCATGCCATTCAGTTCGTGCAGGCTGGCGGTCATGCCTTCGGTGGAAGGGGACAGTTTGAAGGCCAGCAGACTGTTGAATACCTCGCCAATGAAGTCCGCTACATTGGCGCCGGCTTCCCGGGAGGCCGTGCGCAAGGCGGTAACGCGCTTGTCCACCAGTTCAATGCTCAGGGAAGAGAGCAGAATGGGAATGACAATCATCAGGGTGGCGGCCCAGTCCATGCTGGCCATGATGGCGATGGCGCCGATCGCAAACCCCAGGACGCCCCAGCCATCGACCAACTCCTCCGCCGGCCGGAACGCCCCTTCTACATCATCGCGCAGGCGACTGATCATCTCGCTGGACGTGCCCGGCGTGGAGGTGGCAGCGGGTTTGGCCATGACAAGCCGCACCAGGTTGAGGCGCATAAGGCCGGTCAGGCCAAATTCCAGGACAGCCCACAACCAGGATCCGGCAAAGCTGGCCAGGCCACGGGTAAGCCCCACGGAAGCGAGAATGACCGCACACAGCAGGGGCGTTAGCACAACGGGGGCGTCGCCCACCAGCCCGTCGTAGTACACCTTGATGGCATAGCCCGGCACCAGGGGCAAACTGTGCGTCAAGCCCCAGAGCAACACATTGAGCGCAAAGATGCCGGGCCGGGTGCGGATGAGACCGAAACAGAGAAGGCGAATCCTGGTGTTCTGGCCTTGCGGCCGGGAAGATTCTGCAGGCATTGATTCCGTACGCATGATTATTCCAGGCCCAAGGCCATCAACTGATTCAGGTGCGAAGACGGTTCCGCGAGCAGCACTTCGCGGGCCCCAAATTCCACCTTTTTCCCCTGTTCCAGGATCAGGACATCGTCCGCCTTCTCAATGGACTGCAACCTGTGCGCAATCACGATACTGGTGCGGCCGGCCAACAGAGTCTGCAAAACCTGATCCACCTCCATCTCGGTGGCCGGGTCCAGACGGGCTGCGGCTTCATCCAGAATTACGATTTCCGGATCCCGCAGGAATACTCTGGCCAGGGCCAGACGCTGTGCCTCGCCCGCGGAAAGCGACAGTCGGTTGCTGGTGACCAGGGTATCCAGGCCCTCAGGCATGGTTTGGAGCCAGCCCTGCAGGTGAAGAAGATGAAGGATCTCCATGATCCGACCATCGCCGATCCCGGTATCGAACATGCACAGATTTTGGCGCAAGGTACCCCGGAAGAACTGGACCTCCTGGGTGACGACCCCAATCCTGGTGCGCAGAATGTCCAGCTGAAACTCGGATACAGGTATGCCATTGAGTTTGACGGCACCGTGGCTGGGATCATACAGGCGGGTGATCAAACGCATGATCGTGGTCTTGCCACTGCCGGTACGGCCCAGAATGCCCAGGGTACGGCCGGGTGCCACGGTGAAGGAAACCTGGTCCAGTGCCGGACCTTCCTCCTCGTCGTATTGGAACGATACGTCCTGGAACTCCAGCTTGACGGGCAAGGCACCCAGTTCCCGCTGCGTACCCTCCTGCAGGGAACTGCGGGTTGCCATCAGGGCCTGGACCCGGACCAGATTGCCTCCTGCCTTCTGCAGTTCCTCCATCTGATGGGACAGCTCTTCCAGGGGCCACAGCATCAGGTTCATGTAGCTGAACAGGAGGTAGATGGTGCCGACCGTCATGGCGCCATTCAGCACCAGATAGCCACCCCAGGCCAGAATCAGGCCCGTACCCAATCCCAGGAGCACCAGGGTGGCGGGCCACATCAGGTTGCCCCAACTGAAGGCACGCCGGCCGTGATACACCTGGCGTTCGATGAACCTGTGCATCTGACGCAGGATATAGACGCTCCCGCCCAGGGGCTTGATGTCTTCCAGGCTGGAAAGTCGTTCTTCGACAAATCCAAACAGATTGGCCGTCGCTTCCCGCAGCCTTTCATTGAAGGGCACGCCAAAACTGCGGAGGCGGAAGAGAAGGACAATGGCGGATACCATGAAGAGGCCGACCGCAATGCCCAATTGCCAGCTGTCCAGGCTGACGGCAATCAGGATGCCGGTCAGGAGCAGCAGGCTGCGCAGAAAACGGATCGCAAACTGGGAAAAAAAGTAGGCCAGCTGATTGGTATCGCCATCGATGCGTTCCAGCATGGCGCCAGGCGGGTGTTGCTGGAAGAAGCGCAGGTCAAGGGTCAGGGCATGGCGCAGCATGTCACTGCGCAAGAGATTGGTCGTGCTCCAGGCCACGCTCTCGCCCAGGTAACCCACCAGCCCTGACGTCAGCTGGCGGGCCACATGTACGACCAGAAACCAGACGGCTATCTGTAGCAGCAGGACCATTTCGGAGCTGGCCAACAGGGAATCAATAAAGTCGCGCAATATCCTGGGCGCGTACACACTCAGGGCGGAATTGCACAGCAGCATGAGTCCCAACAGGGCTGCCTGCCATTTGAAGGGGCCCAGATACTTCGCCAGGAATTCGCGATACAGGGAAAAGGAAACGTTCAACGGGTGCCTCCGGGGCAGGCAAAAAAAGAGCCGTGAAATTGGCATTCCACGGCTCGCGAAGCACTGAGAAACCTCAGACTGCAACTAGGACAAAGTGTCCTTCATGGAAAATCGCCAAGAAAAGGAAGGTCCGAGATTTTCACGTCCATGATCCCGGACCCCATTTGCCTGAACATGTCTCGCACCTCCTTTGCGCTGCCTGCAGGAACTAGCCAATCGGCCGGGACTCTACATCAGACGCGGCCGGAATGCCAAAAAGAGAACAGGCATTTTGCACTGCGCGGACAATGGCTTCGGCCACGCACAGGGCTGCCAGGGTGCCAATCTGGCCTGGATCGGCAGGTTGTTCCCCGGTGGCAAGGGCAAAAAGCGTATCCCCATCGTGGGGCGTGTGGCTTGGCTGTATGGTGCGGGAAATGCCACTGTGGGCCATCTGCGCCACCTTGGTCATTTCTGCCTTGGTCAATTGCGCGTTGGTCAACACAGCCCCAATGGTGGTATTCCCCAAAGCCGCGGGTGGGCCCGGATCGGTCATGGACCAAAGATGCTGAATATCCACATAGGCATTGGTGTGGTGATCCCGGGCACCTGCCAGAATCCGGGCGCCGGTTCCGATATTGCCCAACGCATTGACTACCACCAATGCGCCTACCTTGAGGCCCTGCTCCGTGTACAGGGCAGCACCGCCTACGCCGCCTTTGGTGCACTGTGCCATGCCCAGGAACTTGCCGACCGTAGCACCGATCCCGGCCCCGACACAGCCTTCCAACACATGGTCAGGCCTGGCGTTTTCGCAGGCCGCATAGCCACTCTCGACCGTAGGGGTGGGCTTGGCATTGCCGGTCCTGGGGCCAACCGAAAGGTCATAGATGATAGCCCCGGGGACAATGGGCACCCGCGCCGTACCCGTATCGTAACCGAAGCCGCGTTCGGCCAGCCAGCGCATAACGCCATCTGCCGTGCCCAAACCAAAGGCACTGCCACCGGACAGAGACACCCCGTGCACGACATCCACTTTGCAGGCGGGATCCAGCAGGGCTGTTTCCCGGGTACCGGGGGCGCCGCCCCGGACATCTACTCCGCCCACACATCCTTCCGGGCACAACACCACCGTGGTACCCGTACCATGCACGGTATCGGTGTGATGGCCGACCTGAAATCCCGCCAGGGGCAACAGGGGCTGAAATGCAAGTTGGGTCATGGTGCCATTTCCTTCCAATTCCGTTGTGGGCAAGGGAAGCCGAGCCTCTGGGGGATGCCGCACCCCCCAAGTTCACAGATACAGCTCCTGGGCATAGAGGCGCAGGAAGCGTCCGGCTCCTGTGAGTTGGGGCCGACTGTGACCGCTGGCCAATGTCTCGATACAGTCGGCGTAATCCTGTGCCAGGCGGAGAATGCTGAGATGGGCACCGGCCAGGTCAGGGGTAAACACAGCGGAGGGCCCCCAGATTCGGCCCCGGCGGACGAGGCAGGCATCTCCGGAAAAGAGAATCCCCCTTTCGGCCTGCAACAGGGCCATGTGGCCGGGGGTATGGCCGGGCGTATGCACCACCCGCAGTTCTCCCCCAATCAGATCCTGGTCGACCACGCAGTGGGTGGGTTCCACACCGTCACACAGATATTTTTCGGTCTTCATAAGCCCGTGAATCAGCGGATCCACGACATGGTGCCAAACGGAATGCTGAAAGGTGCGGGTCAAGGGTGCCTGGAGCAGCGGCACTTCGTCCCGATGGCAATAGATGGGTACCCGCAGGACATGGTACAGTTCGGAGAGTCCGCCCACATGATCGACATCCCCGTGGGTGACCACAATGCAGGACACATCGGACAGGTTGAAACCTGTATCTTCCATGGCCTCCAGCATCGTCAGGCCATTGCCCGGAAAACCGGCATCAATGAGGGCAAGTCCCTCTCGGCCCACCCACAGATAGGTGTTGACCCGAGGCCGCAGTTCGTCAAATTGCCACAGGCCGGGCACCAGTTCCTGCATGTCAGGAGTGTATCGTTCGCTTTTGCACGCCCAGATGCCGCAAACGGGCCCGGGGGTGGGAGAGGGATTGCTGCAGGGTTTCCGGGTCCAGACCTGAATCGGAACTGAGTCGGTCCACGAACGAGTTCGGTTCGGCGGCCCATTGCAACAGCAGGTCCTGCTGGCCCTGTGTAAGCTTAAGGCCCTTCAGCATCGCGCGCGGGTTCTGGATGAATTCCTGCCGACAGTCAGGGCAATACCACAAGTGACCAATGACAATGCAGTAGTCAGAAATGTGTGTTCTGGACACCCGCTTCAACCTTCGTCACGCGTCTGCCGACAGCACCTTAAGGTGCAACAAGCACCTGAATCGACACAGGTTCATGCTCTATCAATCCCAGCGTGTCCGGAGGCCACAGGGAGACCCAGACCTTGCCCACAACATGGGACTTGTCCAGCAAACCCCACAGATGGCTATCTTCGGAATCCGCCCGGTTGTCGCCCAGGACATAAAGCTTGTCTTCACCCACCAGGGTTGGGCCGGCATTGTAATCAAAAGGCACGAGTTCATAGGGCTCCAGGACATCGAGGCCATTGATATACACCGTGCCGTCCCGGATCTCCACGGTATCTCCGGGCACGCCGATGACCCGCTTGATGAAATCCCGCTGGGTTCCGTCCGGGTAGTCAAAGACAATGACATCTCCCCGCTGGGGATTGTCCAGGAGATACGCCAGCTTGTTGACCACCAGGAACTGGTCATTTTCAAAATTGGGGACCATGGATGTGCCGGAAATCCGGTAGCTTTGTACAGCGGATCGCACAAGGAGAAAGACGGCAATGGTCAGGATGGCCGTCTCCAGTACATCCCTGACAATATGGCGTGAAGACTCTTTGCCCTCCGCGGGACTGTCCACCGCGGGGGCAGTGCGGTCCGGTTCGGTCGGCACAACCACGGGACCGGCCGGGGCGTTGGTAATGCTTCCCGACACAGATGATACTTCGGGGGATGGGAAAATTGGACGGTCTGTGGCAGAGGGGACAGAGGTGGCGGAAGATGCGCGGCCTGCGCTCAGATCAATTTCGAGAATGTCGGAAGTCGGATTGGCAGCCAAGAGAACACCTGCACTTTCGATGGCAATGATGGATTCGGGCTAAGTGCAATAGCAGGATTATACCACCAAGTGTTGCCCATCGCTGCTTCCGAGCCGCCAACGGTTTGCCGGGATGGGCGGGAGTCCAGGGCTCTCAGGATGCAACATGCCTGGACCTGCACCTACTTGAGGATATAGTGAGTGCCGCGCTTTTCCCCTATGCGGAGCAGAACGCCCCTTTCGACAAGATTGGCCAGGTCCAGGCGCAGAGTTTCCGCACTGACGCCTGGACACAGTTGCTGATACTTGCGGTTGGTGATGCTGCCTGCCGTCTGGACATGACTGATGGCCGCCAGCTGGCGCTGATTCATGGAGGACTGCCACATGTCCGGAATTATGGCTGTATCGCGGCGATTGTACATTTTGACCTTGACCCGGTCGGGCGTGGCATCGAATACCGGTGGGGGATGCCCATTGCGGGCCAGATCGTTGTACATGAGATCAATGCCCAAACCCAGTTCTTCGATATACCCCCAGTGATACAGGCCCCTGACAATCCGGGGATTGCGGCTGTAATGTTCATCCAGCATGTTTTCCAGGGTGATGTGGGCGGGCAACCCACCCGGACTGATGACTTCCAGGGAGTCCTCAAACATGTGGATTTCGACACAGCGGCCCGTCAGCCCATAGTCCCGGTGGGCCAAGGCATTGACGAGGGCTTCGCGCACTACTGTCAGGGGATATTCCGTACGATCGATCCGCGCGAGACCCTGCACCAGCGAATCCTGCGACATTTCCTTGCGAATGACGTCAAACGCGTCGGGAATGATGCGCGATAGGGGTCCGGTAAACTCTTCGCGCCGGGAGTAGCGGTGTTCATGATCAGTACTGGGCAACTCCGGCGACTTGCGGAAATTGACAAAGATGACGCGTGTGAATGGGAGGAATTGTTGGGGATTGTTGCCAAACAGCAACATGCCGTTCACAGTCGGACGCAGATCTTCATCCAGGGCTCCCAGCTGCTTCAGGAATTCGGTGACAGACAAGCCAGGCTGTCCCTGGGCATGGGGATGGCACAGGTCCTGGTATTCGCGGATCAGACCATAATCCAGGTCTTCCAGAGAAGCGCTGTAGACCGGTTGCAGTTCCCCTTCCTGCGGCGCCCTCTTGCGCAGCAGCAACTGGAGTTCTGGGCCCAGCATGATGCGATTCACGGATCCCGCCCGGGCCAACACCCGCCCATCCAGCAACGAATGGAGTGCGCGACTCGCGGCCACGCCCAAAACAATGAGGGTGCCCTGCGCCGTGTTCTCTTCCTGCCAATCCACCGCAATGTGCGGGGTAGTCTGGAGCTGGGCCGAGCGCAAGTCCTGTTCCACGATGTCCGGCATGGGACCGGTTGACTGGTGCGTGACAGGATCTATGCCAATTACGACGGTGCCGCCCTCGGCATTGGCCAAGGCCACCAGGGCTTCCGCCAGCGGAAGCACGTCGGAATCCGGCAGCAGAATCAGTTGAGAACCAGGCGTGAGGGAGGCGGAAGTTAGCGACTGCAGATCCATGCCCGGGAAACCACCTGTGAAGAGCTGTGTGAACACGCTGAGGCCAGGCCAGGACCGTGCAGCCAAGCGGTCCGCTCTGGCTGCCTTGGCAGGCAGTGTCCCAAGTCAGTGAATTGTCCTGCCATCGGATGGTGAAAATTGCCCTCAGTGCATCTGTCCCATTCTAACGTCATTGCGGCCAGGGCACCATGTCATCTGCGCTGCATTGCCGGTTGGGCCTATGGCGTGCAGACAAAGGCATCGGGCCGCTACGACACGAAGGGAAGGGTGCCATACAGGAGATAACCGGGTCTGTGAGGTCGTAGCCGGAGGCGAATGGCTGACAATGCAGGCTACACGAGAGCCGTATCTGCGATTCTTTCCGATAAAGAACGTCTGCTGTGGAATTGACTGTTTAACGATAACAGGGGAAACCCCCGGCATGAAAGTAGCGTATCCCTCCATGCGGAGGTTTCCCCATGGCGCTCCGTATAGCATTTGTTGGCTTCAGGGTCAGGCGGGGGCGAAGCCGGTCTGCTGTGACCGTGAAGTCATGACGCGGCTCCTGCGTAGGGATTGCCTGCCCTTGCCCGGGGCGACGCCGTGCCTGGCGTGGCTGCGGGCCCATTACCGGCCCCTCTTTCCCCGGCGACTCCACCAGCGTCCGTGCCACCGGCGCGCCCGGCGTCTGTCCCGGCGGGTGGAAGCACGGCGGCGGCACGGAGCCCAGACCCTGGGGACCACGCGTGCCTCCCTCTATCTGCGGGACACCCAGCCGCGGCCGGTGTGGGGTTACAAACGGGACAAGAGCCGCAGTGATTTCAAGGCGACCGCGGATGACGGCGTGTGTGCCCGTCACCACTACTACAATAAGCCAGTCAGAGGCAGGGTCAGGCAATGGGACAACTGCACGACAGTCGGTACAAGAAGCTCCACCAGCAACACGCGGTCATGCTGGCATGGTCCCGGCATGTCAGTACGGTGCTGGACCTGGGGGAGGTGGTGCCGGACTCCCTGCGGGTGCACACGCCGGCCTTTACGGACGATCGGCTGCACTCCCGGCTGGCGGATGGGGGCTGGGAATTCCGCACGGAGCGGGACGCGCATTTGCTGCTGATGTCCGAATACCAGGCCACCCGGGATCCCATCCTCCATTTGCGATGCCCTGAGCCAGTTGATCGCCGGCTATGAAGCGCGGCATTTCCGGGTGCGGGAGGGATTTCCGGCACCGATTGTGGTGGCGTTGTATACGGGGGCGGAGCCGCATCAGCCCAAGCCGGTCGAGGACTTGATCGGTCGTCACCAGCGGCACCTGTTTCACCTGAAGCTGCCGACCTTGCACCTGGACATGCTGCACATACCGGCCGAGGAAATTCCGGACCGGGCCTTGCTGCGCACGATTTTTCAGGTAGAGCGGGAGTGGCGGCCCCGACCGGCCATGGCGCAGCTGGAGGCATTCCTGCAACAGTCCACGGACAGCGACCTGAACCGGGCGCTGGTGATCTTCGGGGCGGCGAGCCTGGCGCGGTGGGCGGGGACAGTGGATGCCGCGGGTCGGCCTCTGCTCCAGGAAGAGGATTTGGCGCGGATAACACAAGCAGGAGAGTTGGTCATGCAGGCAGAAGTACTACAGAAGCATTTGGACGACCTGAGAGCAGAGGGAGAGGCTCAGGGAATAGCGCAGGGGATAGCCCAAGGGGAAGCCCTGATGTCCCTGGCCCGGATTTTCTGTACCCCGGCGCAATTGGCGGCCTTTGTGCAGGAGCTGGACCAGACCCCCAGTGCCGACTGGCCCGGAACCGATGAGGTGTACTGGCGGTTTGGGCCGGACCACCGGGCCGGGGAGGGGTAGACCGGACCGGTGCGGGATACCCCGGGCACAGCCCGGCTCCCAGCACCTGGGCCCAGTACCCCCGCCGTGCTGCCACCCGCCGGGGAAAGAGGGACAGGTAACGGGCCCGCCGAAACGCCCGGCACGGTGTCGCCCCGGGCAAGGGCAGGCAATCCTCCACAGGAATAGCGTCATGACTTCACGGTCACGGCAGACCGGCTACGCGCCCACCTGGCCCGGGATCCCACGCACACCAGAGCGTTGATACCCGTCATCCCCCCACACGAACACCACGGTCGCCCGCTCCTCCAATGCCATGGAGCGCCATGGGCAAACCTCCGCATGGAAGGCTACGCTACTTTCATGCGGGGGGTTTCCCCTGTTATCGTCAAACAGTTGATTCCACATTAGACGTAAAGAGGTCATCAAGGAGGCCAGCGCGGCGATGCCCTCAAGCTGCGGGCACGGGTGCCAGTTCCTCCTCCTGGGCATCATCGTCCTCCTGGATGGAAGGTGGCAATACGGATACCGCCGCCACCTGATCGCCATCCCCCAACCCCATGATCTTGACACCGCTCGCCGCCGGGGATATGCAGGAAACACTGGCGCCGCGAATCCGTACCAGCATGCTGTTGGCGGAAACCAGGGCCACATCGTCATCATCGCCGACGATGTCAACACTGGCCACAGGCCCCAACTCGCTGCGTTTCCGATGGGGCATGATCCACCGGCCTTGCGTATTCCGGCCTACCGTGCGCCAATTGTGCATTCTGACCCGTTTGCCTTTGCCCTTGGCGTACGTAACGAGTACACAGTCCTCGTCCGTAACGGCCACGCCGCCCACAATGGCGTCCTGGCGGGCCAATTTCATGCCCCTGACGCCCATGCCCTGTTCGCCCTGGTAGCGCACCGTGGTCTCTGCCAGGCGGAGCGCCTTGCCCCATTGGGAAACAACCAGCAAATCGCTGTGTCCTTGCGTCACCAGGGCCTGGATGACCTGATCCCCTGGCAACAGGGTAATGGCCCGTTTGCCCTTTGACGTCAATTTGACGAAACGGGACAGGGGCAGACGCTTGATGCGTCCCTTGCGGGTAATCAGGATCAGGCTCTTGAATTCCGAGTCTGCCGGAATGCGGACCCAGGAATCGGGCACTTCATCCGCCAGCTCCATGTTGATGGCCCCGCGTACGGTACTGCCTTTCGATGTGCGTGACCCGACCGGCAGATTGTACACCCGGTTGCTGTAGGCCCGCCCCCGATTGCTGACAAAGAGCAGTGAATCCAGGGAATTGGCAAACAGCAGCTTGCGGGCAGCTGTCTCTTCCCGGTCCGAACGGCTGATAACGCCCACACCTCCCCGGCCCTGCACCGAGAAATCGGCAGCCCGGGTGCGCCGGATGTTGCCATTGGCCCAGAAACTGATGAGATCATCCTGTATGGTGACCAGATCTTCATCGGAAAGTTCCGGGTCAACCCCGTACAGGATTTGCGTACGCCGTTCATCCCGATACCGCTCTTGCAGGCTGACCAATTCCTCCCGGATCAGGGACCGCAACTTGTGCGGGTCATCCAGCAAGGCCCGAAAGGCGGTGATCTGGTCCTGTACCTCGCGATACTCGCCTTCCAGGCGTTGGCGCTCCAGGCTCGACAGGCGCCGCAGCTGCATGTCGAGAATGGCCTGGGCCTGTACGGGTGTGAGGGCAAATTCGTCTACCAGGAGAGTGCTGGCGGTCGCGGCACTCTCACTGGAGCGAACGATCTGAATCACCCGATCAATGTCCTTGATCGCGGTCAACAGGCCCTCCAGGACATGAGCCCGGTCCTGCACCCGCTGAAGCAGGAAGCGGGTGCGCCGTGTCACCACCTCAATGCGATGTTCAAGATGGCACAGGAGCGCAGCGTGCAGATTCAGGCGTTCCGGTCGCAGGTTGACCAGGGCCCGCAGGTTTACGCTGTAGGTGGTTTCCAGATCACTGTACCGGTACAGCTGATTCAGGACCCTTTCCGGTACGGTGCCGCTCTTCAGGACGAACACGATCCGGATACCGTGACGGTCACTCTCATCCCGCAGATCCACAATGTCCTGCAGATGCTCTCCCTTGCGCACCACGGCGGCGATGCGGGCGATCAGATCCGACTTGTTGATTTGGTAGGGAATGGAACGGAAGACCAGTTGATGGCGGTTGCCCCGGGGCAGTTCCTCAATTTCGGCATCGGCGCGCAGCCGGATCCGGCCACGGCCGGCGGCGAAGGCTTCCCGTATCCCCTTGGTCCCCAGAATCTGCCCGCCCATCGGGAAGTCCGGTCCATGGACAAACTGCATCAGTTCATCCAGGGAAACGGTGTCCCGGCGCTCCCAGTTGTCCAGCAGGAATTTCAGGGCATCTACGATCTCGCGCACGTTGTGGGGAGGAATGTTGGTCGCCATGCCCACGGCAATCCCACTTGTGCCATTGACCAGCAGATTGGGCAGCAACGTGGGCAGCACCAGGGGTTCCGTGAGGGAGTCGTCGAAGTTCGGCCCCCAATCAACGGTATCCTTGTCGATGTCTTCCAGCATATTCAGGGTCAGCGAGGCCAAACGGGCCTCGGTATACCGCATGGCGGCGGGATTGTCGCCGTCAATGGATCCAAAGTTGCCCTGGCCATCTACCAAGGGATACCGCAGGCTGAAGTCCTGTACCATGCGGGCCATGGCGGCGTACACGGCTTCATCCCCGTGGGGATGGTACTTGCCCAGCACTTCCCCTACGATACGGGCCGACTTCTTGTAGGCCGAATTGGGGCGCAGGGACAGGTCCGCATACATCGCATACAGAATACGCCGCTGTACGGGCTTCAGGCCATCGCGGGCATCCGGCAGCGCGCGGGCCACGATTACGCTCATGGCGTAATCAATGTAGCTTGTTTCTATTTCGGTGGTGATGGCCTGGGAACGTACCTGACCGAGGTAGTGGCCGTTCCCCCTTGCCGAATCAAGCTGATTGTCTGAAGTGGATTCTGAAATTGTAGTGGAATCAGCAACCATCAAGCGAGGCGATCTGACGAGATCCCAAGTCCGGAATTAATGAGAAGATACAAGCGTATCAAGATTCGTATTATACCCCGAAAAGGGTCATGAGCCATGGAATCCGAGCCACCATTTCACTTGCCCCTCACAGGCCCTGGCCCAGGACCTGCGGGATTGCCTGCGGGAAGGGGGAAAGGCCAACGAGCCGGGCGGCCTGCCACCGACAGGATCAGGGGCGCATTGGGGTTTGGCTTGCGGGCCTTGCCTTACGCTGCGGTACCTTCATCCGGTTGCCGCATCCTCCTCGTCGTCCGCCACCGCCATGTCCATTTCGCGCAATGTTTGGCGGATTTCCTCATCTTCGGTTAACGCGTCCAGCTCCGCGCTCACCTCTTCGGCGACTTCCTCCTGTTCTTCCGGGCTATCGGCCATGCGCCGATAGGCTTCCGCTTCATCCCAGCTTTCGCCTTCCCGGACCACCCCGATTTCCACGAATGTCTCGATGTCCTGCATTAGACGAATGCGGATGGGAAAGACTCCCAGCTGCCGAATGGGACCGTCCATGAGATACTTGCGCCGATCGATCACAAGTTCCGTTTCCTGCTGGAGACGTTCTTCAATATCCATGGCGGTGACGGACCCGTACAGGCGGTTGGATTCTCCCGCCAATTCATGGAACAGCAAACGCTTGCCGGACAGAATCGCCGCCTGGGCATTGGCCTCGGCCTGCTGCAGGGCCAGCTTCTTCAAACCCATTTGCCGAATCTCGTCGGCCTGCTTCAAGGCGGTTTCCGTAGCCCACACCGCTAGATTGTTGGGAATGAGATAGTTGCGTGCGTAACCGCGGGCCACGGTACACACGTCCCCGGCCATGCCCAGGTTATCGACAGCTTCTTTCAATAGGATCTTGGTTCTTGCCATTGCAGTTTCCAACGATATGCGGGCCAATTTAACAGCGCATTGTACTTGGAATGCCGGTGACGATCCAAAATTCGCCAAAGTGCAGGTCTGATCATGACACCTAACAAGGGGACATCAAATATTCCACTTGACAACCTCACCAATGTATACCGTACCCTTGGGTTTCCCGACAGAAAGGAACTCTCCAATCTTCTCGCGATCGTGTGGTCCCAAGGTAGCCTGGTCTCAGTGCAGAGCCCAGTTGCCTGCAGCCCCTGGTGCAGTGTGCATCAGAAGTATCGTGAATGCAGTCTGGACCCAAGAGGTAGCGCCAGCCGGCCTCCAATAACAGTCCTGGACCCAGTTCGGCCCGAATGTGCTTGCAATTCTCATCTGGCTCGGGGTTGACCTGAAAGAGGCCCGGATACACGATACAGCCTGGCGCGCTGCTGGCCACGATAATGGCCATACGGGACCGCGGCACTTGGTTATGGTAATTCAGCCAATCGCCGGCAAGTTGCGGATGCCGCCAATAGCGGGAGGGAGCTTCCGCGACATAACACCCATCCACATGGGCACCCGGCCGTCTTTGGCTGCAACCCGGCAGGTCCCCCTTTTCGTCTACATTCATGTGGGCCTCTGGAGCCTTGATGCCAGTGCACTGGCATAAGAGGGCGACATCCTCTTGGTGGTCCTCAAAATCGGCGACCATGACGGGGTTCTGGGGGCTGACGGGGTTCTGGGGGCTGAACGTGTGCATATACTACTGGTCACCACTTGTCTCGCAGACCGCCGGGGCTCGGGGTCCAAGTTGGTGCACCCGGTAGACTGAGCCCTCCGAGTAAGCGTAGCCCAGCGGTTGCCCCTCATGGGGCGAAATTCGGATCAGCCCCTGCCATACAACCAGTTCCGAGTGCCAGGAAGTCTGGATATCAGCGCTCTGCGATCAGAAACACACAGAGCGGACTCAGCCCCTTGACACCCCGCGCCGGCTGCGGGATGCCAGACAGGAGCCGGAGTTGATGGAGACCGCGCCAGATACGTGGCTCGGGAACTCAGGACCTGCCCTCGACCCGGACCGTAACGATGTCAACTCCGTGGAACTTCTGGTGGCGGACATCAGAGGCATAGTAGCGCAACAGTCGGAGGGAGAGATCTTCGACTGTCGGCGCGGCGGCTTCGTCGGTCAGAAATGCCAACTGGTCTTCAATGTTCTCCTGTCGCGTCGTTGCGACAAACTCGAGTTCCACGGCTATGTCCTCTGGTCGGGCGTTAACGATCAGGCGCGGACGCTCCGTGGACTCGGTATCGTCCTGCTGTGTCAGCAGGCTGACCAGCGTTTCCTCACCGGCGGAGCACAACCGTCGGGTGGAGGCTTCACTCCATAGGAGTTGGGTGGCGAGTCCGCCCAGAAACCTATCGATCGCGGGGCAGCGAGGCGATGTCCAGCGTGATCTCCAGCCGTGAGTGTCGCTTGCTGGTCGCCTTGAGCAATAGCGTCATACCGACGGCAACCACGGCCCCTATCGTGACGCCGTTGCCGAGCAATCCGCCCAGTTCATCGCCAAAGATGTCCTGGCTGACGGGATGACCGTGGAGACCCAGGCCCAGCGCACTGGCCAGCGCGACGACCAGCACGCTCCGGGAGTCGAGTCCGTACCGCAGAATGGTTTGCCAGCCGCTGACGAAGAGCATGCCCATGGCGAGCATCAGGTAGGCACCCAACACCGGGCCGGGAATCGTGAGCAGGACTGCGGCGAACTTGGCGCAGAAGGCCAGCACCAGGGTGACAATCGCCACCCCAACGCCGACCCGACGGGCCGCGACACCGGTGAGACTGATCAACGACAGGCTATAGGAGGAATTGGCCATGGTTGGCAGCGTGCCGCTGATACCGGCCAGCAACATGCCCAGGCCGTTGACACTCACCATGCCCTGGATCTGTCGAAAGTCGATGGCCCGGGGCTGTCGTCGGGAGCCTTGCTGGATCACTACACCGTCGCTGATCGTCTTAAGCCCAAGCACCAGCGAGAGAATGGCGAATGAGGGCAGGATCGCCCAGAACTCCGGGCCCGGGGTGAGATCGTAGCTCAGGGCCGGCAGCTCGGGAAGACCAAACCAACGGGCACGGGCGATGCGGTCCGCATCAAGCACACCAAAGGCGGCGGCGACGGCACAGCCGGCGAAAATGCTGATGAAGGGCGCTACCAAGCGCCAGCGACCGCGAACCCGCAACGTCACAATCACCGAAACCAGCAAGGTCACGCCGGCGATGGCCGGTCCGGCACCCGCTACCGTATGGGCCGGCAGGTCCTGGACGCTGTCGAATGCAATTGGCAGTACGCTGACGGCGATCAGCATTGTCACCGTGCCGGAGACGACTGGCGTCACGATCCGACGCAGTGTGGGCAGCCACCAGGCGAGCGCTATCTGAATTAAGCTGCATACGATGAGCAGGCTCATAAATGTCGCCAGACCCGCTTTGGCAATAGTCGCCACCATGATCGCGATGAACATCGCAGCCGGCCAGGCAAGTACAACGTGGCCGGCCCCGAATCGCCTGAATTGAATCGCCTGCAACGCGGTGATCGCGGCGCAGATCAGCATGGCGGCGAAGACACTCCAAGTCAGATAGCTGTCATCCAGATCTGAAGAGCGAATCGCGATCGCGACATTCAGCACGGTCGGTGCGAGCACGAGAGCGGACCCCTGAAATCCGACCGCCAATGCTATCAACGGGGGACAAGCTTCCTCAGGCTCAAAGCGGATGGATTGGTTGACGTCTCTGGTAGTCACCGATGAGCCTATCTCCTGACCGCGCTCCATGAAACAGTCCGCCGTGGGTACCCAATTGAAATCAGTCTATCGAAAAATACGCGACTTGCGAAAGAGGTGAGTTTACCTGGTCCATCCAGGCGTGTGCTCAACGCTACAGCGGAGAAACTGAACCTGACCGGTTCAATGTGATTCGTCAAATATAATAACCTTGGCCCCATGCGTCGCAAGGCAATTGATCGCTACCGACATCACGTAAGCACAGTGGAAAGTTGGTTCGCCATCTGACATCCCTCCATACCCAGTAGCCATGATCTTGAGGGCAAAGGCACCAACTGTTTCAGGCAGATCCCTGGCTGTGCAACTTGCCCTTGAGCTCCTCGTGGCAGTCTCTGACGCTCGGCAGTGGCTCAGGCAACAGACGTAACCGTACGCTCCCAATGACGGAAGGGACTTCCGCTTGTGCTACATTGACCTGAACAGGCATGGAACGAACGCTTCCATCTCTGTGAGGAAGCGGTAGGCAGGTCCAAGTGCCTATCGCTTTCGCTTATGATACACTTGGTCGTGTACTAAAGTATCTGATTTTCTTTTCCTAAAAAAAGAATTTCAGCAAAGCCAGAACGCCCTGTGCCCACACCTCCCGGTGGGTGACGCCCTGTCCTGCTCTGTCGCCCACATTCCGCTGCAGGTACCACTCATAATTTCGGAGCAGGGCGTCGCGGTTTGCGTAGCGCGGCACAAAGCCCAGGGCTGTCTGGATTTTATCAATGGAGACCCAGGATTCGACAGCCAGATTCTGGTATACCCAGGGATATATCGGGGACAGTCCCAGTCTGTAGGCCAAATCCAGAAAACCAAGCGTGAGTCTGAGTGGTACCTTCACCACGCGGCAACCAAAGCCGGCATAGTCCAGTACAGATTGAAAGTCGTCCCCCATCGTACTGTACACCAGGGCCCCGACATTGAAAGTCTGGTTGGCCCTGCTTTCCTCTGCGGTCAGGGCCAGGCCAATGGCATAACAGAGATCCTCGACATCCAGCAACTGAAAGCTGTATTGGCCACCTCCCGGCAAGGGCACATTCCTGCCGGCAGAAGCCCAGTCATACAGGAGGCTGAAAACTCCCAGTCTCTCCGGACCGATGAAAGATTTGGGGCGCAGCACCGGAATGCACATCCCTTCTTTTCGGTATTGGGCACAGATCTCCTCTGCCTGGATCTTGGCTTCGCCATAGGGACCAATCCCCACCAGCGCATCGGATTCCACCACCGGGTGATGCACAGGGATGCCGTACACGGCCGTACTGGACACATGGACGAACCGGCGGACTTCCTGTTCCTGGGCCACCTGCAGACATATCCGGGTGCCGGCCACATCGGTGGAATGAATGTCCTCCGGGGTATAGAGCGGCAGGGCTGCCGCAGCATGCACGACCGCATCCACCCCGCGCATTGCCTGCTCCACCGTGCTCCGGTGCCGGATATCCCCTTGCATGGCGTGCACCTGAGGGGCTTCCGGGTAATCGAAGGGCGCCAGATCCAGGACCGTGACCCTGCATTCCCGGGACAGAAGAAACCGCACAAGGTTGATGCCCAGAAAGCCAGCCCCGCCTGTGACCAGAATTGAAGAGTCGGCGAGTCTGTTCATGGCGGCATTCCCAACCTTCCCTATTGCACCCGGAAGGCAGCCCTTCCGGGTGCTGCCGTGGATCCCGTATGCCTTCAACCCAACCGGCATCCTATCGCTCACCTTGACGGTGCTGTTGCCATTGCCGAATCAGGCTCCCTGTCGATTCAAAGGCTATCGGCTGGGGAATCTGATCCGGCAGGCACCACCGCGCCTGCATGGCATCGTCTGCGGCCCTTATGGTATCGGGGTTGCCCAGGCAATCGCAGCCATACGCCAATACAATGCCGGGGATACCGGGACCCCGTCCTTCCATGGGAAAGATGTCCAGCAGCTTCTGTACCGCAATGGTCAACCCGGTCTCCTCTCCCACTTCCCGTTTCAGCGCCGACTCGGGCATTTCATCCACATTCAGAAAACCTCCGGGGAAGCCCCATGCCCCACGCCCGGGATTGACAGCCCGCTGAATCATCAGGAGCCTGTTGGCATGGACGACCCGGGCAATCACACCTACCTTGGGTTCCTGGTACTGCCGAAAACCACATTGGAGGCAACGCCTGTATTCGCCGGGGCTTGGCCCTGCTGTGATCATGGCCTTGCGGCAGCGGGGGCAGTAACGGTAGTCCTGCAGTGACATGGGGGCGCTTCATGCCGTGAAGAGAAATACCAGCGGCAACACATCCAATCCCCGGGAATGGTGGCTTGCCCTGGAAGTGTGGCGTTGGGAACGGCAATCCAACATGTGACTTGGCGGGCACCTGTTGCGCCGTCCCGGAACCGGGGAAGTCTACCGAAGTATAAGCGACAGCACAGCACCCAGGGATCTGTGGTCCCGGCCTTTTCCCGGTTCCCCCTCTGCCTTCCCCCCATGCTGCCCGGAATGGAGTGCGGATGCATAGGGCAAGTCAACGAAAATTGCCCTTCTGCCTGAGCCAGTACAGATCAAGGGTACATCCCGCCACAGGCCGGTCGAAAGCGCCTGCCGCGCAACGCTTTCGGCCGGCTACATCGGATGGCCCTGATCTGCTGGCCAATGGCATCTGGCCACCTGCGGATGGCTTTCCACAGAATTTCTTTGCCGTGTCATATAATGTGGGCTCCAATCGCAACATGCAAAGTGATGCCCGAGGCCAAAATGAAGATTGTGGGCGCCATTGAGACGGGGGGCACCAAGACGGTTTGTGCCGTGGGATCAGGCCCCGACAACGTTCTGGCGTTGGAACGGTTTCCCACGACCACCCCTGCCGAAACGCTGGAGCGTTGTCTGGGCCTGTTCGAAACCTGGCAATCGGAAGTGGAAGCCGTGGGCATTGCCTCCTTTGGACCGGTAGACCTGGATCCATCCTCCCCGACCTGGGGCTATGTGACCAATACGCCCAAAGAGGAATGGCAGTACGTGAACCTGGCCGGAACATTCCGGGAGCGTCTGGGAGTGCCCGTCCTCATGGATACGGACTGCAATGGCGCGGCGCTGGGGGAGTATGTCTGGGGCGCGGCCCAGGGCCTGGATACCTTCATTTACCTTACCATTGGCACAGGCATTGGCGGTGGTGGCATGGTGAATGGGGCGTTGATGCATGGGCTGCTGCATCCCGAAATGGGACACGTGTTTGTGCCCCATGACAGGGAACAGGATCCCTATCCGGGTTGGTGCATGTATCATGGCGACTGCCTGGAAGGTTTGGCCGCAGGACCTGCGCTGGAAGGGCGTTGGCACATGCGGGGGGAAGAGATTCCACCGGATCATCCGGCCTGGGCCCTGGAAGCCCAGTACCTGGCATCGGGCATTGTCAATTTCATCTACACCCTCTCGCCGCAGATGATTATCCTGGGAGGCGGTGTCATGGACAACAGTTTTCTGCTGGACATGGTGCGTGACCAGATCCGGGCACAGATGAATGGATACCTGCAGGTGACGCGCCTGCTGGACGAACTGGATCAATTTGTCGTACCGCCAGCTTTGGGCAACCGGGCCGGTGTATTGGGTGCCATGGCCCTGGGGCACCTGGTTCTGGAATCCCCAGCCTAAATCATTTCATTCTGAACGATATGTGGCCGTCCCATTCTCATAGCCGTTTCAACCCCTTGACCGGAGGATGGATTCTCAATTCCCCCCACCGCCTGAATCGGCCCTGGTTGGGTAGCGAAGAAACCGCAGGTCCCCAGGACAGGCAACCGTACGACCCTGGCTGTTACCTTTGTCCCGGCAACGTCCGGGCCAATGGGGAAACCAATCCGGCCTATTCTTCGGTCTTTGTGTTTGACAATGATTTCCCCGCCTTGCAGGAGACCACGGACGATACCGCAAGAGGAGACCATCCCCTTTTCCAGGTCCGATCCGAACCGGGTCGCTGCAAGGTGATTTGCTTCAGTCCCCAACACGATCTGACCCTGGCCCAGATGCCATCCGACCAGGTCCGCGCGGTGGTCGCAGTTTGGGTTGCTACCCAGTCCGAACTGGCACAGGATCCTGGCATTGGGTATGTTCAGGTTTTTGAAAACAAGGGGGAAATCATGGGTTGTTCCAATCCCCATCCCCACTGCCAGGTCTGGGCCACACGCCACATTCCGGCGGAACCCGCCACGGAAAACGCGCAGCAAGCCACCTATTTCAAGCGAACCCAATCCGTACTGCTGCTGGATTATCTGGCCCGGGAACTGGCAGATGGCGAACGCATTGTGGACCTGAATGAAGACTGGGTGCTGCTGGTGCCGTTCTGGGCTACCTGGCCTTTTGAAACCCTGTTGCTGCCCCGGCATCCTGTGCAGTCGCTGTCCCAATTGCAGCCGGACCAGCAGGCCAGCCTGGCGGATATCACGCTGTCTTTCCTGGGGCGTTATGATCGCCTCTTCAACGTCAGCATGCCCTATTCCATGGGATGGCATGGCGCTCCCTGCCTCAAGCCCGCGCATCAGCAGCCCCATTGGCACCTGCATGCCCACTATTACCCTCCCTTGCTCCGATCCGCCACGGTCCGCAAGTTTCTGGTGGGGTACGAGATGCTGGCCCAGCCCCAGCGGGACATCTCGCCCGAACAGGCAGCCCAGCGATTGCGGGATGTGTGAGGCCGCCGTCCGGGGCCTGACCTTGCCGGTTCACCCCGACATCGGCTACCCGAAGGCTTGGACCCGCCATGGTGTACGAATGCATCCCCAATTTCAGCGAGGGCCGGAATCAGGAGCTGATTGCCGGTCTGGTCGATGTGATAGGGGCGGCCGGCGTGCCGGTACGGAATATCCATGCTGACGCGGATTACAATCGCACCGTCCTTACCTTTCTCGGGTCACCGGACAGGATCGCGGAGGCATCCTTCAACACCATTGCCCTGGCGGCGGACAGGATTGATATGACACGGCACAGCGGAGAACACCCGCGCCTGGGAGCTACGGATGTATGCCCGTGGGTAGCCCTGGACCCGAATCAGGAAGAACAGTGTATAGCCGACTTGCGTGCACTTGCCGTCCGTGTTGCGCACGAACTGGATCTCTGTGTCTATCTGTACGGCAAGGCTGCCCTGCGCCCGGATCGCAGGAGGCTTGCGGATATCCGCAGGGGCGAATTCGAAGCCTGGTATCACGGCCTGGGTGTGGACGCGCGATGGCACCCGGATTTGGGGTCCAAAGTACCACGTGCGTGTGGTCCCGTAGTTCTGGGTGTGCGCTCCCTTATGATTGCCATCAATTATGTGCTTGACTCGCAGGACCTGGGCACGGCCAAAGCCATTGCCCGGCGTATCCGGCAACCTGACATCGTCCAGGCCCGGGGATTCCGCATCCACGAAAACGTGCATGTAAGCTGTAACCTGCTGGCTTACCGTGTCCGGAATCCGCGCAAGGTATTTGACCAGGTGCGCCATTGGGCCCGGCGGTCCGGTACGGATGTGCTGTTGACCGAAATTGTGGGTTTGTTGCCCGGTGATGCCCTGGCGGAAGGGGATGTGGAGGCTATGCGCGTCACGCCGTTCCATGAACGCATGTTACTGGATTTCTGGATTCCCGCGGGAACCGGATAGGGTTATCGGGACACACAGATGGTACTTTGCCCAGCCAAATGGGATGAATCACAACGTTGGAGGCAGAAATGTCAGCGGAACAGAAAATTGCGGAGATGGGTATCGAGTTTGAGGAAATTGACCTGGAAATGGGGCGGCTGATGCATGCCGTGCGCGTAGGCAACATGGTCTATACGTCGGGGCAGGTCTCCAGTTTTGGCGGGAACGCTGTCATTGGCAAGGTGGGGGTTGACGTAAGCGTAGAGCAGGGCTACCAGGCCGCCCGCATGTCCGCCCTGAGCTGCCTGCAGGCGGTGCGCACGCTCATAGGGTCCCTGGATGACGTCGTGCGGGTGGTCAAGATCCTGGGCATGGTCAATTCGGGCCCTGATTTCAATGACACCCCCAGCGTGATTCACGGTGCCAGTGACCTGTTCCGCGAAGTGTTTGGGGAAGCAGGGAAACATGCGCGCAGCGCGGTCGGCATGCAGATTCCGGGGGATCATGCGGTGGAAGTGGAAGCCATCTTTGAGGTCAGGTAAATTTGCCTGCCCCTCGCCATCTTCACGGGAGAAAGACATGCAGCAGATTTGTGCCAACCGAATCCGGACGGTGCCCGGATGGGCCTTGCGCCAGCGGCAGTTGATTGATGTCATGAATGAATTGGCTCCCATGTATCAGGCCCGCTATACCCGCGCAGACGGGACCTTTGTCTGGCGGGATGAATGGCCGGGCATGGATGGCTCGGATGACGGCTACGAGAGTTACCACAACTGGCCGCTCTTCTATGCCCTGGGCGGTGCCGCACCGATCCATGAACAAAGCCGTTTTCTCTGGGACGCGGTGACACGGCAGTTTACGGCCTATGGCCAAATCCACCGGGAATTCGACGCCTATTATGACTGGATGCACCATGGGGAGTCTTCGCTCTTCTTCTACTATTTCGGTTTGGCCGATCCGCTCCGGGAACCGGACCGGGCGCGCGCCCTGCGCTTTGCGCACATGTACATGGGCGAGGATGCCCAGGCCGACAACTGGAACGCCGATCTGAAACAGATGCGTTCGCCCATTAACGGTAGCCGCGGTCCGCGTTACGAAAACTCCTGGGAAGACTGGACTACCCATCGCTGGGTGCTGTCCATGTATCCGTTGCCCTATGACGATCTGGATGTCCCCGTGCGCCAGGAGGCATGGGGGGACAATGAAATCGTCGCCAAGGCCGACTGGACCGACGATGCGGTGTTCGGGGCCATTCTGGAGAAGCTCAATGCGCGCATGATGCGCGGGGATGTGCCCCTCAATCTTACGGCTACCAGCCTGGTTACCCATGCCTATGCCCTGACCGGGGATGCCCGTTACCGGACCTGGGTTCTGGACTACCTTGAGGCCTGGGCGGAACGCATTGCCCGCAACGGGGGCGTCTGTCCTGACAATGTAGGGCCCACGGGACAGATTGGCGAATGCATGGCAGGGAAATGGTGGGGCGGATACTATGGCTGGAGCTGGCCCCACGGGTTTCCCACCATCATTGAACCGCTTACCGTCGCCGCCATGAACGCTGTGCTCATGACCGGCGATATGGGGTATCTGGACATCCCGCGCCAGCAGCTGGATTACATTCAGGCGCAGGGCCGGGAAGAAGAGGGCAGATGGCTGGTACCGCATCGCCGCACGGATGCCGGCTGGACTTCGTTCCGGCCCTTCCGGCCACAGCATCTGCTGCAGATCTATTTCATATCCCATGCCGCGCAGGATTGGGAGAGATTGCAGCGTGTACCTGAAATGGCGTTGGATTGGCAGGTCCTGGCCGAGGGCCGTGGCAAGGGAGATGATCAGCATGCCGGTCCCTGGTTCCTGTATCTCCAGGGCCAGTTGCCTGACTATCCCGATCAGATCCTGGATGTACAGTATCGCGAAGTGCTGCGCCGCATGGACCTGATCCGGGACGACGCCGGGGATCCCGAGACATGGGACGTGCATCATTGGCAGAACCGGAATCCCGTCCATACGGAAGGGCTCTTGCAGTTGACCTGCGGTGGTCCGCAGGTGATATACCATGGTGGACTGCTGCATACGAAACTGCGCTACTTTGACGCCGCCGGACAGCGACCGGGTCTGCCGCCGGACACAGGGGCATTGGTTACCGCCATGGATGGCGACTCGGTGACCGTAAGCCTGTACAACCTGCATCCGGGCCGGGAGGCTGCCCTGGTGATTCAGGGCGGCGCGTTTGGCGAACACAGAATTACGCACGTGCGCGAGATATCCGACGCGGACAATACGGCCACGTCTCCTGTCAATGATCGCTGGCTGCACCTGGTGCTGCCGCCGGGACGCTCGATTGATCTGGAACTGCAGCTGCAACGCTACGCGTTCCAGCCCTCTTACATCCAGCCCTTCTGATTCATGGTTGCTGCCGTCCGGTCAGGGGTGAGCAAGCCAGTGCCACCAGCCCTGCAAGGGGATATCCCGTGACTGTCCGCAAGACCATAGTCAGCATTCTGGGGGAGGATTTCTGCCTGAACGGACGTCCTGCCTATGAGGGCCGGTTCCAGGGGAACTGCCGCATTGAAGGCCTCCTGCTCAACAGCCGTATGGTCCAGGGTATCTTTGATGACGAAAATGCGGAAACCCGGTCCTTGTGGCATTACCCGGACGGTCCCTGGGACCCGGATCGCAACACGCAGGAATTCCTGCAGAACATGCCGGACTGGAAGGCCCACGGCCTGAATTCCTTCACCCTGAATCTGCAGGGCGGGAGTCCCTTTGGCTATTCCAAGGAGCAGCCCTGGATCAATTCGGCTTTCACCCCGACGGGGGAACTGAAGACGGGTTTTCTGGAACGGCTCACCTTGATTCTGGACAGGGCCGATGAATTGGGCATGGTGGTCATTCTGGGCCTGTTCTACTTCGGCCAGTTTGCCCGTTTCGAGTCAGAACACTGTATCGTGCAGGCTGTGGACAACACCGTGGACTGGATCCTGGGCCAGGGCTATACCCATGTCCTGATCGAAATCGGCAATGAAGTAGACATAATCCGGATTCCCTACGGCTACGGCACCTCCCTGGTGTCGGCTTCCCGCTGTCACGAGTTGATCCAGCGCGTACAGCACCGCAGTGCGGACAAAGTGGCCTCACCGGCAGGACGGCTGTTGGTGAGCACCAGTCTCAAGGGCAATTCGGTCCCCACCCCCAATCTGCTGCGGCAGGCCGACTTTCTTCTGTTGCATGGCAATGGGGTGGAAGACCCGTTTCGCATAGCTGAAATGGTACGGGCGTGTCGTCAGGCCAAGGAATATCAGGGCCAGCCCATCCTGTTCAACGAGGATGATCACTACCGGTTTGAAGAACCCTGGAACAACATGCAGGCCGCATTGGCCGAACATGCCGGCTGGGGGTTTTTCGATTATCGGCGTGACGGCGAAGACTGGAGCGAGGGGTTTCAGAGCGTACCCGTAGACTGGTGTATCAGCTCACTCCGCAAGCAGGCTTTCTTCCGCCTGGTGTCTTCCGTAACGGGTTCGCACCCACCGGGACCATGAAACTGGCTCAAGCCGCTGTACGTCAGCCGACATCCCTCTTCCCGGCGGGATACAGGCTGTCCCCGGTGGGCGATTTGGCTTGGTACAGCTGCAGGATTGCCCAGGCTGGGGGGAACTCCGGGAAGTGAAGTTTCCGGTTTGCCCCAGGGGAGACGTGACAATCCATTTCCTCATGATGGGCATAAGGGTCCCGTCAGCAGGCAGGGTCCTGCATGCCCGCCGCTGACAGGACCGTCTTGTTGCCCTATGAGGCACCGGTGCGTATGCCGCGTGCCATGAGGCCCCGAGTCTGGACGGGCGAGTCATGTTCTACGCTGCGCCGGTTTTGCACGGTGGTGCCGGAAGCAATGACGTAATCGTCAGGACGGCGGTAACGGTGAACGAAGGCCGGCCGCGCCACATCCGTGTAATTGGGTTTGGAACCGTGGATCGTCTTGACATTGAAGAAAATGGAATCCCCGGCCCGGCCTTCAATGGGCAGCGCCGCTTCCCACGGCCATTCCTGTTCATCCAGGCCCAGATGGGAGAACGTATCGACGTGATCCAGTTGTCCCATGTTGTGGCTCCCGGGTACCACATGCAACGCCCCCCTTTCCACACTGGTATCCACGCAGTAGGTCAGCACGCCCACCGGGCCCAGATACCGGTGTTCAAAATAGGCCGAATCCTGATGCAGATGCTTGGGATGTCCGCCAACGGGCTCCTTGACCAGGACTTGCCCGGTATTGTACGTTTCAATGTTGGGCCCCAGGATCGCTTCCACGATGTCAAGCAGACGCGAATCCAGGGCGGAATGCAGAAAGGCGGCACTGGTATGGTAATTCACGCCTACTACCATGATCTGCTGTTCCCGATCATAGCCCGCAGGCGCCGGAATGAACAGGGAACCATTGGGTGTGGTCCACCCCACTTCCGTGCGGACCGCCTGGTCCAGCATAGCGATAGACTCTTCCGTCGCCAGCATAATGTCATGCGTAACGGCCGGCACATGCTCCGCCAACAGGCCCCGGACGACCATGGCGCCCTGGGTGTCAAACACAGACGCCGCTACCTTGATGTCCATGTCCTGAGCGTCAAAGGACAGGTCGTCCACCGAGATGTTGAAAGTTTCGGGAATTACTGTTGCCATGAAATCTCTCCTGCACATTAGATCGGGACTGTATCCCATCGGACATTCTCTGGCCAAACCGCCTGTCTGTTTCGACCGCCGCCACCGCCTGGCCCAATGCGGTCCAAAGTCTATGGACCCAGGGCAATCGCGGGACCGTATGGCATGAGCGCGACCGTGCCATAGGGATTGAAGATGTGATCGTCTTCCTGGGCCGCGAATTCCCAAAGGTTTCGTATCAGGCGCTGTCGCGTGGCCTCGTACGCCGGATCGTCAATCCGGTTGGTCATCTCGCTGGGGTCTTTTTCCAGGTCATAGAACTCATCGAAATCAAAACCGTTGAATACATACTTGTGACGGTGATCGAATACCGCCCGTTGGGTATAGTACAGTTCCACACCATTCAGCTGGGTACACAGGAATTCGCGCCAGGCGTCAGGTCGCCGGCCTTCCAGAAACGGCAGCAAACTGGCTCCTGTGGGGCGCTGGCTGGTTTCAATGCCTGCCAGCTCCAGAAAGGTGGGCGCGAAATCGGCGAGGGAAATCAGGCTGTCCTCCTGTCGGCCCGGATTGGCCAGACCATTGGGCCAGCGCGCAATGCACGGTACATGGTACGCTTCGCGGAAGGCTGGCACACCCTTGAGATACAGACCGTGGGCCCCGCAATAATCGCCATGATCGGACAGGAAAATCACCAGGGTATCGTCAGCCTGGCCGGTGTCGTCCAACGCGGCAAGCACTTCCCCCAGCATGGCATCCTGGATGGTACAGTAGGCCCAGTAGTGGGCTATGGATTCCTGCACTTCCTCCGGTGTCAACTGATCCCAAAGCTGGCGCCGCTGTCTCTGATAGATGGCAGGTTTGTCCGCCAGGGTATCCGCATAACTGGCGGGCAAATCAATTTGGCTGGCGTCGTACAGGTCCCGGTAGCGCGCCGGCACATTGAAAGGGTCATGGGGACCGATCGTCCCTATCCACAACATCCAGGGTGAATCCTCCTGGGCCGCTTCGGTACGCAGCCAGTGGATCGCCCTCTGGGTGACCTGAAAGTCATTCAGCCCTTCGTAGGCGCGCTCACCTGTGTCTTCCAGGGTGCGATACACTTCAAAGTCGCCCCAGCCCGGACGCTGCACATGGCCGGGTCGGCGTGGTGGCATTTCCTCATCAAACGGCACATGGGCCCAGCGGTCTACATCCCGTGCCGGAAAGCTGTCGGCCTTGTAAGGAGGATCGAGCACATCCCAGCCACGATCGGCCGCAGATTCGTGGGCCGAGACATGCCACTTGCCGGTAAAGGGCATGCGGTAGCCGGCCGCCTTGAGGTGTTGGGAGAACGTTTCGACACCCTCGTGCAGATCGTAGTTGATGGCCGTTTGGGTATTTACATTGTTGTGGATGCCATGGCGGCTCGGGTAGAGTCCCGTCATGAAAGTGGCGCGGGACGGGCAGCAGTGGGCCGTGGGACAATAGGTTGAGGTGAAACTCATGCCTTCATTGGCCAGCCTTTCGGCGTGCGGCGTCAGGCAGGGATGATCAGGCTGTATAACATCGGCCTGTTGCTGGTCCGTCATGAAGATGAGAATGTTCGGTTGCAACATCTGTCTCCCTGCATTCTGCCTTGGGTGCCGGGGGCGGTGCGCCCGGACTGCTCTGGCGTGCGTCCTGTACGTGATTGTCTGTGAATCCTATCACCAAATGACACCACCGTGACCAACGAAATCTGCATTCGCGACGTGAAAGTCATTCCTGTGCAACCGGAACACGTGCCCCTGGTTGTGGTCAAGGTTCTGACTTCGGAACCAGGCCTGTACGGCGTCGGCTGTGCCACTTTCACCCAGCGCTGGGAAGCCGTGGTGCGCCTCATTGAGCGCCATTTGGCGCCGTTTGTCATCGGCCGTTCCGTCAGCCGTATTGAGGATCTCTGGCACCTGTCCATGAACAATGGGTACTGGCGGAACGGTCCTGTGCAGAACAACGCGATTTCCGGCATCGATCAGGCCCTTTGGGACATCAAGGGCAAGATGGCCCAGATGCCCGTATGCGATCTGTGGGGCGGCAAGTGCCGGGAGGCCGCGCAGGTTTATGCCCATGCCAGTGGCAAGTCCCCCCAAGAGGTGCTGGAAGCCGTATTGTCCCTGGAGGAAAGAGGGTATCGTTTCATACGCATTCAGCTGGGACAGTATGGGGGCGAGGGGCATGCCATGGTACATCCGGCCCATGCCCAGCAGGGCGCCTACTATGATCCCAAGGCCTATATGCGGGAGACGCTGGCCATGATGGCGCATGTGCGGGCCCATGTGGGGCATCGGGTGGCATTGCTGCATGACATTCACGAGAGACTGCAGCCCGTGCATGCCATAGACTTTGCCCAAAGGGTGGCGGAATTTGATCTGTTCTTCCTGGAAGATCCCCTGGCACCGGAAGACATTGCCTGGTTCCCCCAGTTGCGGGCTGCTTCTACTGTGCCCCTGGCTATGGGAGAACTCTTCAACCATCCCCTGGAATGGACCCCTCTGATAGAAGGTCGCCTTATTGACTATCTGCGCATGCATGTGAGCCAGATGGGCGGCTTGACCCCGGCTCGTCATGTAGCTTCCCAAGCCCTGGCCTACAACATCAAGACGGCATGGCACGGTCCTGGCGACACTTCCCCTGTCGGACATGCGGCCAACCTGCATCTGGATCTTTGGGCACCCAATTTCGGCATTCAGGAGTGGTGCCGCTTCCAGGATGTCACCCGGGAAATCTTTCCCGGCACCCCTGAAGTCAGGCAGGGGTACATGTACCCCAACAAGGCACCGGGTCTTGGCATTGACGTGGATGAAAAGCTGGCTTCCCGGTTTCCGTGTCGTACGGATGTAATTCAGTGGACCCAGGCCCGCTGGCCGGATGGCACCGTGGCCAGGCCGTAATCCGCAGAGCCAAGCGGGCAGGACCAGCCGGTCCTGTTGCCTGTCCGCTAATGTTACAGCGGTAAAGTAGTGTGTTGTCCTGACCGGGTCGGTAACAGCGCTCTGGCCCGGATTGCCCCTGTTGGTCCTTGTACCCCCACCCCTACCCGTATCCTTGCCCCTCGCCACCGTGGAGGCCTGGCCCGGCTATCTGGAGGAGGTGACGACACGTTTGAAAGCCGTGTTCCGCTTCCGAAAGACCCACCGGTGGGCCATGGCCTGCATCAAGGGCCTCTTCCGTACGGTGCCCCGCAAGAACCGCGGGCAACTGGCCGCAGGCCACGGGAAAGCCCACCCTTATGGCTTCCCGGGCCTGCTGGGCCGTGTCCAGTGACCCGGCCGCACGGCCCAACAGGCCCTCCAGTCGTACATCCGGGACCACCTGGCGGACCCGCAGGGAATAGTGATCCTGGATGAAACGGGGCTTCGGAAGCAAGGTACGCATGTGGCGGGGACATCCGTTTGGCCTGCCTGCGGGCAGATTTGGCGCAGACGTGTCAGGAAAAAGCTGCCATCCGTCAGGATGGCGACCTTCATCAAAGGCAAAACCCCATAAAAAAAGCCCCTGGGATCGACTGGACTCAGGATAAGGCGAATCCGGCTACTGCCAAGGGGCGGATGTATCTTTGATCATAACACACCGGTGGCGCCTTATTCCAGTGAAACCACCATGCCGCCTGGGCAATCGCATCATGCAAGTTTCACGATGGTCAAGGCGTAGAATACGTGTCTACGGTGCTCCGTCGCCACGGAGCTACCCCCATGATCGCTCACGCTACGCTTCCGGATCGGTCTTGGGGACCCTCGTCGCAAAGCAGGACGTACGCCGTGGCGAGAGATGGGCCGACCCACAGCCACTGCTGTCAACCCACAGATTCAGGGCCACGGCGTAACGCCCCCTACGGCCACGTTAGGGGGAGGATGGGGGGTTCCCGGAACCTGACCGCAACGGGCACGGGAGCGCAACGCGCTCCGGTGCGCGGGTCTTGACGATGGTGGTAAGCCGGCATGCCGGGCCCGGGCCGCCCGCCAGGTTCTCAGGGCCTCAGGTCGGGCCCGTCCCCCGCAACAGGGCTGCCACGGCCATGGCCGGGTCCCCCGCGTGCTGGGCGGCTTCCACCACCTGATAGGCCTGGGGCAGGGCCGCCAGACCCCGCTGTTGCAGGTCGGACATGCAGGACTCCAGGGTAGCCTCATCCAGGTAGAGAGCGGCGACGCCCCGCAGGGCTGCCAGATGGCCTGCCATCTGACCTGCCATCTGGCCTTCCTCCAAGGCCCTCACTCTTTCGTCGGCCCGGGCCTCCGCACGGGCCTCCGCCAACTCCTGCTCCCTTTGCGCAATAATCTCCTGGACCAACATGGCGAAATCCTCCAATTTGTCTATGCGCGCCCAAATCGCCTCCGCCTGCTCGCGCTCCGCGGCCCCCGCCCGGGTCAGGGACCCAGGGCGCCGTGGTCGCCGCCGCAAACCGCAGGAAGGCCCGGCGCAACTCCGGATGGTCCATCCGCCCATGCAACTCCCGGATCACCGCCAGGATGCCGGCCGGGTCCGCCTGCCGCTCCAGGGCAAACAGCGTCGGCAGCCACCCTTCCCCCGGAATTTCTCGCGCCGCCATATGGCGCATGTCAAAGAAAAACAGCGGGAACAGGGACCCCTGCACCAGTGGCCCCGGCAACAGGTCCGACAGGGTGGGCGGGTCCCACGCCTGCTGTCCCGTATACAGCGCCACCAGAATCGGCACCGGCAACCCGGACGTCACCTGAAACGTTCCATCATCCAGCCCATCCAGCAACTGGGCGAAGGCCTAGGGATAGAGACGCAGAATCAGGCGGTGGTCCGGCGCAGACTGGAATTCACAGACCAGTAGCAGATAGGCATTCCGGTGGGTCCGGAAGGACCAGTGCCGGTCGCCAAATCGCTCCCGGTAGTTGTCGGACACGTAATGGGCCCTGTGCGAGCGCAGGGACCGGGGCTCCACTTCCCCCAGCTGCAGCTGCTGGCTGACAAAGCGGGACCAGTCCAGATTGATCTGGACCTGCTGATGTAGCTGCTTGTACCTGGCGTCATGCATGCCCATCGGCTTCCTCCCGTCATGGGCCAGCGGTCCATGCCCCCGGAATGCAGACCCTGGGGCCCCGACCTCCTGCCGGTATTATAGCACACCCGTCCCGCCGTGCCTCCGCCGTGCCTCCTGCATGGGTGGCGATTCCGCCAACACCTGCAGGAGGCAGTTCTCATCCCCACCGGCGCAGGACGGCCCTGTAGTGGTCCACCTGCCGGTCCGCACGTGGCTTTTCACGCAAGGCCATGTCCAGGGTCCCGTGCCGGGCATTCGCGATGCCCCCATGTCCCCGCACCGCCCCCAACCGCGTGCGTGTACACGGCGGCCGGCAGGCAAGGAAGTCGCGGGTTGCCGCCGCGATGCGGTCCCCGCGGCGGCGTGCGAACGGGACCCAGCGCAGAAAACAGGTGGCCCACGGCTCCGCCTCCCGCACGGCCAAGACCCGACCGCAGGTATCGGGCAAGGGCATGCCATAAGGTAAGTCCCGCCATGTCTCCCGCCCACGCCGTTGGCGCTGGCCAAACAGGACCATGTCCACCCAGGTGTCAGCCCCGCAGATAACACCCGGGAGGGCGAGGAGGAGGGCAGACAGGCGATGGCGGCCGAAGCGCGGGTCCCAAGGATCGTCGCGCTCGGCGACCCTCGTCACCCAAGGCAGGTGGGCAACTGTAGCGCGCACGGTCATGGGGACGACTCCCTGCAAACGGGGAAGGGCAGACGCTCAGGCTACGCCTTGACCCCTCATGCACCTTCCATGATGCGATTGCCCTGACCATGCCACGTGCCCCCCTTAAATGATACAGTTGTAATTTGCAGAATGGTCACCTGCTGCCGGAAGGGACCGTGACCACCCACGGGGTGCCGTCGCCCGCACGACCCAGCCAACACCTGGGCGATATCCGTCATCCGGAGCCGAAACAGACGCCGTCACCGCCGTTGGCTTGCTGGTACGGTCAGCCCCCTGCCAGGCCGCGGGCCCGGTGCCGCAGGTACGGAATGCCGCAGGGGTCGTCCTCACCGTGGATTTCCCCTCGCGGCCAGCCGTTCTTGCGGTCCACCCCTCTCCGCAGACCGTTGAGGTAGGCCAGGGCCCGGCGCCGGGGCCAAACGGTGGGGATGGGCTGGCGGGAGCGTAGAAGGCACAGAGGACATGCCGTGGCTCCCGCGTCAGGATAGGACCTGATCATGGCACCCTATATTTACCACTGTAGGGTTAGGCATGTACCGGCATTTCCACCGACCGTTGGACAGGGTCATAGTCCAGGAATTGCATGTCGTAAAGGGAACGGTAGAGGCCGTTCAGGGCATACAGTTCCTCGTGTGTGCCCAGTTCGGAAATCGCCCCCTGTTCCAGCACGCAGATTTTGTCGGCATGGCGAATGGTGCTGAGGCGATGGGCAATGACCACCGAAGTGCGTTGTGACAGGAGGCGATCCAGAGCACTCTGGATCATGGCTTCCGTTACGGTGTCAACGCTGGCGGTGGCTTCATCCATGATCAGGATTTTCGGGTCGGCCAGGATGGCGCGGGCAATGCAAATCAGCTGCCGCTGGCCCACCGAGAGATTGGTGCCCCCTTCCTCCACCACCGTTTCATAGCCCTCCGCCAGATCCATGATGAACGTGTGCGCGTTGGCCTGCTTGCTGACCCAAATGACCTTCTCCATGGCAACATCCGGGTTCGCAAAACGGATGTTGTCGGCCACCGTGCCGGTAAACATATGGGGTTCCTGGGTAACCATACCCATCTGGGAACGCAGGGAATGTTGCGTGACGTCGCGGACGTCAATGCCATCGATCAGGACCTGGCCGCCGGTGACATCGTAGAAACGGGGAATCAGATTGGCGATCGAAGTCTTGCCGGCTCCCGTGGGTCCGACCAGCGCGAGAGTCTCGCCGGGTTCCACGCTCAGGCTGATGTCATGCAGCACCGCCATATCTTCATCATAGTGAAACGCTACATTCTGCAATTCGATGTGTCCCGCCAGGGGAGGCATTTCCCGCCCTGAATCAGGATCCTTGACGCCTTCTTCGGCATCCAGGATTTCCACGATTCTTTCGCCTCCTGCCATGGCCGACTGCATCGTGGTGAAAAGCTGGCTCAATTCCTGAATGGGCTGGAAGAAACGGGTGACGTAAGCGAGAAAGGCCGCAATTACGCCTACGGTAACCCCGCTCAAATCGTAGATCGCGGCCCGGGCCCCGAACCACAGGACCAGTGCCGTGGCGACCACACTCAGAATTTCCACAATGGGCAGAAAGACAAACGCCAGGCGCATGGACGCGATATTGGCGAGACGCGTGGCGTTGTTGTCCCGGGCAAACAGCCGGGACATCTTTTCTTCCTGGCCAAAGGATTGCACGATGCGCATGCCGGCCAGGGATTCGGCCAGGTTGCCGATCATGCTGGCTACCAGGGCCCGGGTCCTGCGAAAACGCTTCCGGGCACTCTGCGAAAAGAGGTAGGAAGACACCACCATGACCGGTATCACAGTGAACGTCAGCAGGGCCAGTTCGGCATGCAGGGCCAGCATGACCCAGACGATGCCCACCAGCAGGATCAGGTCGCTCACCAATTGGATGAGGCCCTGGGAAAGCAACTCGTTGATGACAGCCACATCCCCGATGACACGGGAAACGATGACCCCTACAATGTGCCGGGTATGGTATTCAAGAGGCAGAATTTGCAGCTTGGTGACTAGCTCCAGGCGCAAAGTGGCCAGTACCCGCTGTCCGACCCACGCCATGAAATACCGCTGGAGGGCCTGGAAAACGAAAGTTCCGCCGTAGGCCACCAGGATCAGGAGGGAAATGTTGCGCAGGGAGACCAGGTTCCGGGTGGCAATATGGACATCGATGGCCTGCTTGATCAGATAGGGAATCAACAGGGCCAGCCCCGTGACCAGCAGCATGAGCACGAAAGCGGCCGTCATTTTGGCGGAATGCGGTTTCAGGTAGGCCAGAAGCCGGGCCAGAACATAGCGGGAAAACCGGACATTGGCTTCATCGTCCTCGCTGCCAGGCGTATTGTGGCGAACGGCGCGGACCACTGAATAATAGGAGCTGCTCCCGATGGTCATGATCCTAATCTCCGGTTAGAGGAGCCTGCAGGGAAATTTCACGCGCGCATTTGTCCTTCATAGATGCTGCGATACAGGGGTGATTCCTGCCACAGGTCGTAGTGTGTGCCGAAGGCCGAAACCTGGCCCTTGTCCAGCAGCAGGATCTTGTCGGCCCGGCGCACGGTGCTCAGGCGTTGGGCAATCACAATGGAGGTTCGATTCTCCATCAGACGGTCCAGGGCGGCCTGGATCTGCCGTTCCGTCTCCGTATCCACACTGGAGGTGGCATCGTCCAGGATCAGGATGCGGGGGTCGGTGATCAGGGCCCGGGCGATGGAAACCCGCTGGCGCTGTCCCCCGGACAGCGTTATGCCTCTTTCGCCAATCCGGGTGTCGTATTGCTCGGGCATTTCCATGATGAATTCATGCGCCTGGGCCGCTTTCGCGGCGGCCACGATCTGTTCTTCGGTGGCACTTTCCAGGCCAAAGCTGATGTTTTCGCGGATGGACGTGGCAAACAGGAGAGGGTCCTGCAGCACACTGGAAATCTGGCGCCGCAGGGAATGCAGGGTAACATCGCGAATATCCATGCCATCAATGCGGATGGCACCGCCGGATGGATCATAGAAACGCGGAATAAGATTGATCAGGGTGGATTTGCCGGATCCGGTGGGACCCAGCAGCGCCAGGATTTGGCCTGGTTCCAGGACGAAGTTGACATCTGTGATCGCCCGGTTGGTGTCCGTATAGTTGAAGGACACCCCCTGGAATTCCACCTTGCCCTGGACCGGCGGCATGACCTGGGCGTTGGGACTGTCGGCGATATCGGACTCCTCGTCCAGAATCTCAAATACCCGCTGGCTGGAAGCCCCCGCCATCGCCACAAAGGGAATGATCATGCCCATCCGGCGTATCGGCAAAATCAGTTGGCCCAGGTAGGTGATGAAGGCCAGCAGATCGCCCAGGGTCAGGGTTTGGCTGATGACCGCGCGGCCCCCGAAATAGATGACCAGCACGGTGCCCAGTCCCGCTATCAGATCCAGCAGCGGAATACGGATGGAACGCAACCGGGCGGCATCGGCCGACAGGCCGAACCATTCGTCATTGGCGTGGTGAAACTGATCCACCTGCAATTCCTCCTGGGCGAAGGCCTTGACGACCCGGATGCCTCGCAGATTCTGTTCCAGGACCGTGGTCAGCGTGCCCAGCTGGGCCTGGATTTTCTGGGACAGGGGACGATAGCGGATCGCAAAGGACCAGGCCTGGTAGATCAGCAGGGGAATGATACTCATGGCCAACAGGGCCAGCGTGGGATTCATGACAAAGAGCACAATCGCCGTCGCCACCATGAGCAGGAAGGCATTGAGAATGCTCAAAAAGGCCCGTCCGCACAGGAACCGGAGCCGTTCCACATCCTGCGAAGCCCGGGCCAGCAGGTCGCCGGCCTGCGACGTATCATGGAAGCGGAAGGAAAGGTGGCACAAGCGATCGTACATCTGATTCCGCAGGCGGAACGCGGCCCCCTGCGACATCATTTCGGAACTCACGCCCGACAGATAGGTGCAATAGCCGCGTACCAAACTCAGGAGCAGCAAAAGAAATACCGACCACGTAACGAGAGACATTTTGCTCTCTGTAATGCCGGTGTCGGTGACAAACTGGTAAAGGAGGGGCATGCTCTGGGCAAGGGATACATTGCCGATACCGGAATCGACAATGGCTTTGACCAGCTGGGGAATCAGCAAGGCCATCGCGGACTGACCAATCGAACCCAGATAGGCGCAGGTCACCCGCAGTTTCTGTTGTGACAAATATCGGAGAGGCCGAACGAAGAGTTGGATATCGTTCGCCGGAGGTGGAAGGTCAGTTGTTGTTGCCGTCATACCAGGGGGCCAACAACACTGTGCCAAAATGCCTTTGCATTCCTTGTCGGCCCAATTGTCCCATTATATCGCACGGGAAGTTGCGCTCCAACAAACCTTGGCGCGGGTACCTGCCTGCGCTTGCCATGGCATGGATGCAGGGCGCCTGGTAGGGGACGGTGCCGATGCCGTAAGGCAACGGGAACGATGGCTTGTCTCCAGGACAGGGAAGCTCGGCAGCGGCACCAGTCCTCCTGATCCCGGCCAAAGCAACCCAAACTGCGCGTACAGGGCCGGATCACTTCCCCGCCACGGATGGGAGACGACGCGCTGGCCCCCCGCAAATTCAGGCGCCAGCAACACGGGGCATGGGGGAGGATTCCCTTTCCATTTCGGCCTGCAGGAACCGATGCATCAGGCGGACCAGAGTTTCGGCATGGGCAGGATCATGGAACAGGTTGCAGGTTTCTCCGGGATCCTGTTCCAGATCGAACAGTTCCCCTTCGGCTGTACCCCGGTACAGGGTAAGCTTGTACCGGGATGTCACCAGCGTGCGCAAGTGCACGGTCGTGGGATTGTGGCGGTTCTCCACCAGGGCCCAGTCGCGCGCGCATTTCTCCTGGCCCTGCCAGGTAGGCCACTGGTCCACGCCCTGCATGATCGAAGGCGCCTCAGCCCCTGCGGCGGCCAGGAACGTTTGGGGCAGATCCACAAGACTCTGCAGGGCGGAGGAGGTTTGACCTGCCGGTACGGTACCGGGCTGGCGCACGATCAGGGGTACGCGGATCAGATCCTCATAGTGAAAGGGCCCCTTGGCTACCAGGCCATGATGGCCCAGAAAATGGCCGTGATCGGACGAGAACACCACCAGGGTGTTTTCGGTCAGGCCGCAACGATCCAGGGTATCGAGAATTTGGCCGATATTGGCATCCATCAGGCTGACCATGCCGTAATACAGGGCCATACTGTGTCGCAGGCTGTCCTCATCATGCCGATGGGAATGAAAGCCGTGAATGCCGCGGCCCCCCGGTTCGTCCCAGTCCGTGAAATCCGGGGCGACCTGTTGGGTCAGACGGTGGTGCCGGGGCATGTGCCTGAGTTCGTCTTCCTGCAGGTGACCGATTTCCATGTCACGGGGATCGTACATGGAAGCCCAGGGCTCCGGCACCATGTAGGGGGGATGCGGATCAAAGAAACTGGACCAGAGAAAGAAGGGCCTGGCATCCGCCGCGTACCGCTGAATGCGGTCACATGTACGTTCCCCTACCCAATGGGAGTGGTGGAACCGCTCGGGCAGATCCCAGGTATCCCCACTGTCGAGATAGTGCTTGGGGTATTTGTCATGGGGGTCGGGGGGCCAGCGCTGAAAGTACTCCTGCCAGTTGGCCAGTCCCTGTTCCTCCATCCAGATGGCGTAATGCTGGCCGGCATGCGACTCATGACCGTGCATGCGTGCCGTTTCCACGTGCTGAAAGCCATACCAGTCTCCCGTGAATTCCCGCCAGTAGTCCAGATCGCGCAGCAGCGGCTGGCATTCGACCGAGGAGGATGCCGGCGTAGACGCCAAAGGCTGGAAGTGGGCCTTGCCGATGAGAGAAGTACCATAGCCCATGGCGGCAAATTCATCCCCGATGGTCGGCACTTCCTCGGGCAGCTTGACGCCGATGGCCCAGCAACCATGCCGGGACGGATATTGGCCGGTAATCAGGGAAGCCCGGGTAGGCGAACAGGTAGGGTTGGGACAATAGGCCCGTGGGAATTGGGTGCCCTCCGCGCATAGCCGGTCCAGGGCCGGTGTCTGGATGCGGGGATTGAGGGAACCGAGCGTGCTCCAGTGCTGTTGATCGGAGGTAAGGAGCAGGATGTTGGGGGGTGCAGCCATGGTACAGTGGGGAAAACGAGAGCAAGACTTGGCTGATCATAGGCTGTCGCAGCGCCAACGGACAAAAGGTGTTGTTTCCTGGCGGTAGGCGTGGCCCGGGAGACACATATGCCTGACGGCCCCAGGCCCTTTGCCCCAGGCCATGCCGTTTTCGGTGTTTGCCGGCTACGTTGCATGTCGGCACGCGGACCAATATCTGCTGTGGCCCTGAATCCACGTGTTACAATGCCCCGGTTGTGGCAGAACGAAACGGGTATGGCCGGACCTTCCTGGTCCAGTCGTATCCCCAGGCGGGATGAATGCATGAAGTTGGCAATCCGCACAGCCCCCGCGTTGGCAGGTGGGCCGCTCCGCCGGGACTTGGCCGGCACAGGTCCCATGCCAGGGTTGGGGACGGCACATGCCTAGACGGTCCCTGTTCAGCCTGAAAGGCAAGGCGGCACTGGTGACAGGAGGCGGTACGGGGATCGGCGCCGCGATCACCCGGAAGTTCCTGGAAATGGGGGCTCAGGTTACCGTCTGCGGACGCCGCCAGGAGAAAATGGACGCCCTGGCCAAATCGGTGCATCGTCAGGGCTCGCGTCTGTATCCCATCGTAGGGGATATCGTTACCCAATCAGAAGACATTGTCAATACGGCCCTGAAGCACATGGACTCGCTGGATATTCTGGTGAACAACGCCTCCATTTCCGCCGGCAGGTCGCTGCCGGACCTGGAAATGGCAGACTGGCACAGTGTGATGGGGACCAATCTGGATGCCGCCTTCCAGCTGTGCCGTTTGTGTTTGCCCCATTTGGTCCAGGCCAAGGGCTGCATCCTGCATATCAGCAGTGTCAGTGCCGTGGCCGGGGAGTACGATGATGCTGCCTATACGGCCAGCAAGGCGGGACTGGAAGGACTCAGCCGACATCTGGCGGTGGAACTGGCGGGGGATGGCGTAAGGTCCAACGTAATTCGGCCCGGTCTGGTTCTGACCGAATCCTTTGACGAACACCCACCGGAATTTTTTGAGTCCCAGTTGCCCCTCATTCCTCTGGGTCGTTTGGGACAGCCCGTTGACATTGCCCATGCCGCCCTGTACCTGTGTTCAGAGGAAGCCGCCTGGGTAACCGGAGCTGTACTTGACGTCGATGGGGGCGAATCACGCATCTGAACCGCGCACCAGCCGATGGCATCGGTGCAAGACAAAGGACAGGGATCCGATCATGACAGTGACAGCAGTAGTGGGAGCCCAGTACGGAGACGAAGGGAAGGGGCGTATAATTGACTATCTGGCGCAAGAGGCCGATCTGGTGATTCGTTTCCAGGGCGGAGACAACGCGGGGCATACCGTGGTCAACGATATGGGCAAGTTCGCCCTGCACCTCATTCCCAGCGGTATCTTCAACCCGGACACAGCCAACATCATAGGCACGGGCTGCGTGGTCAATCCGCTGGCCCTGATGGAAGAGATTGCGTCGCTGGACGAGGCGGGGGTGGATACCCGAAATCTCTGGATCAGCAGTCGTGCCCAGATGTTGTTGCCCTACCACCGCGAACAGGACGAACTGGAAGAAAGGGCGCGGGAACCCGGCCAGGAAATCGGTACCACCAAGCGCGGCATTGGTCCCGCCTACGTTGACAAGATGGCCCGTTCGGGGTTGCGGCTGGGCGATTTGCTTGACAGCATCTGGCTGGAAGAGCGCCTGGAGAATGCCGTGGCCCGCACCAATCGGTATATGTCTGCCCTGGGCGCATCCCCTGTAGACCTTGCCGCGATGTTTAATGTTTGCCAGCAGGCCCGCGACGCCCTGGCGGACAGGATCATTGATACCGTGCCGGTGGTGCGGACTGCCCTGGAACGGGATGACGAGGTCTTGCTGGAGGGACAGCTGGGCATCATGCGCGATCTGGACTGGGGGGTGTACCCCTTTGTCACCAGCAGCAATCCTTCGGCGGCCTACGCCGCTGTGGGCGCGGGCATGCCCATGCACGCGATCCAGAGGGTCATTGGCATTGCCAAGGCCTATTCCACTGCGGTAGGTACAGGACCGTTTCCGACGGAACTGGAGAATGGTTCCGGCCAGAGACTGCGGGAAGTTGGGGGGGAATACGGAGCCACAACCGGACGGCCGCGCCGCTGTGGCTGGCTTGACCTGGTGCCGTTGCGCTTCGGCTCCTGGCTCAACGGCCTGACCGATCTGGCCATTACCAAGGTGGATATTCTGGACGAATTCGAGAGTATCCGGGTCTGCACCCACTATGAATTGCCCGATGGCCGCCAGGAAGCGGATTACATTCCCGACACTGCGCTCCTGACACAGGTCAAGCCCTGCTACCGGGAGTTTGCCGGATGGCAGGAATCCACGACCGAATGCCGTACCATGGCGGAATTGCCGTCCAGGGCCCGGGAGTTTCTGGCGTTCATCCAGGACAGTGTGAATTTGCCCATTCCCCTGATAGGGGTGGGCCCCGAGCGTAGCCAAATCGTCGTCAATGAAGCTTGATGGTCCACAGGCGAGTCGTCATATCCTGCGAGGGCACTGAGGACGAAAGCCATGGAATTCCAACACGATACGTTCATTTCCCCCCTGACCTGGCGTTACGGCAGTGCCGGGATGCGCCAGATATGGAGTGAAGAGCAGAAACGACGGCTGTTGCGCCGTTTCTGGGTGGCCCTGGCCGAAAGTCAGGCGGCCTGTGGGATCGTAGCGCCCGAACAGGCCCAGGACCTGCGTGTGCACCAGGACGACCTGGACCTGGAACGGGCGGCGGAAATCGAGAAGGATGTCAAACATGATCTCATGGCGGAAGTCATGACCTATGCGGAGCAATGTCCGGTAGGCGGTGGCATCATACATTTGGGTGCGACCTCCAGTGACGCCCTGGACAACGTGGACGCCATGCGCATGCAGGCCAGTCTGGCGCATCTGGTGGCCCAGCTGCACCGCCTGCTGGCGTGTGTGAAAGAGCGCATTGAGCAGTGGGTGGATGTACCGGCCATGGCTTTCACCCACATTCAGCCGGCAGAACCCACTACCATCGGCTATCGCCTGGCAATGTACGGGCAGGATTGGATGATGGACCTGCATGCCTTGCAGAGGCTGCAAAAGGAACTGAAGGGCAAAGGGATCAAGGGCGCCGTGGGTACGGGGGCAAGTTACCGGGATCTCCTGCAGGGCACTGGGCACACCGTGGCCGACCTGGAAACACAGGTCATGACCCAGCTGGACCTGTCGGCCTTTCGGATTGCCACCCAGACCATGCCGCGCAAGCAGGAACTGGATATTCTGCATGCCTTGAGCGGACTGGCCAGCAGTCTACATAAATTCGCACTGGATTGCCGCCTGCTGCAGGGCGAGATGATGGGCGAGTGGCGCGAGCCCTTTGGCCGGCATCAGATAGGTTCCAGCGCCATGCCCTTCAAGCGCAACCCCATTACGGCCGAAAACATTTGCAGCCTTGCCCGTCAAATATCGTCCCAGGTCATGGTGGCCTGGCAAAATCACGCGCATGCCATGCTGGAACGAACCCTGGATGACAGTGGCAACCGCCGTCTGTACCTGCCGGAAGTATTCCTGTTGACGGATGAAATCCTGGAGAAATCCATTCGCCTGCTGGGCACGCTGCAGCTTGACCGCAGGCGCATAGCGGCGACGATGGACACCTACGGCAAGTTTGCGGGCACCGAACGGGTCATGCTGGCGGCCGCCAAGGCCGGTGGCGATCGCCAATTGCTACACGAAGCTATTCGGCGTCACGCGCTGGCCGTGTGGGACGAAGTACAGCAGGGGATGCCCAATCGCCTGGATGAGTGCCTTATGGAGGACCCGGAAATCCGGAACTGGCTGCCGCCTGACCGGATCCGGGACTTGATGGCTGTTACCCAGTATGTAGGGGATGCCCCGGAAAGAGCCCTGGCCCTGGCGGCCGAAATTGCGGATGCCTTGTCCGTGCCAGCCGCCTGAACCCACGGATTGCCCCATGAAACTGGCTGTCATTGCAGATATCCACGGCAACCTGCCGGCCCTGGAAGCGGTCGTGGCCGACTTCACCCCCCTGGCACCGGACTATGTGATTCTGGCAGGCGACCTGATCAATCCGCTGCCCTACAGCGTGGAAGTGGTGGAGTACGTCATGGATACGCCCTGGCTGGTGATCCGGGGCAATCACGAATACTACTATTTGGATTTCAACTCCAACCGGATTCATCCCGAAGTGCAGGACGAGCGCCGGTGGGGCGGGTTGCATGCCCTCCAGCGCTCCATTCCTCTTCATGTGGGGAATTACCTGGCCACCCTGCCGGATGATCTGACCCTGATGTGGCCCGCCACAGAGCCCTTGCGCGTGGTGCATGGCATGCCGGGCGACCCGCGTGCGGGCCTGTTCACGTCCTATACCGATGCCGATGCGGCCCGGCTGTTGCAGAATGTGCATCAGCATACAGTGATCACGGCGCATACGCATGTGCCCGGCGAACGTCGGATCGCCCGTTCCCCGGGCGTCCCCTCGCCCATATCTCCCAACCCGCCCTTCAAGTCGAACGAACTCCGGGCCGAGGAGTGGCATATCGTCAATCCCGGCAGTGTCGGATTGCCCCTGAATGGCTCACCCCATGCCGCCTATGTTGTGCTGGAGAGTGTTGCTGACGCGCCCGAGAGCCAGGGATGGCAGGCTGAGTTTCGCGAAGTGCCGTACGATCGCTGTCAGGCCCTGCATGCCTTCCTGGATCAGGGAGCCTTGGAGATGAGCGTCGTAGCGGAACTGTTCTACTGGGAACTGGTGACGGCGGAATCAGAAATATCCATGTTTTTCCTGTGGGCTCGCCACCAGGGAGATGATATGCGCCAGGGCGACCTGGAAGAGGTATTCCAAAGGTACAAGCAGGCCACGGAGCGGGATCAGATGATCGAGCAGAAGGATCCAACAGGCCGTTTTCGTGCAGGCCTGCGACAACGCAAGGGATAGAAGGCCATGGGAATAGAGGTAGCCTCCCGGGATACCCATCGTCACAGGGCCGCAGGGCCGACATCCTGTGCCTTGCCCTGTGGCTCCCTGTGTTCCGTTGATCCCAGCAAGGATTCACGGGTATGAGCGACCACATCTATACCAACCGGGAGGTGGCAGAAGCCTTGCGGAACGTCGCCGATCTCATGAAGCTCAAGGGGGAAAATCGATTTCGCATAGCCGCTATTGCTAAAGCCGCGACGCGGATCGCCGAATTGGAATTCGGGATTGCCGATGCTGTGGCCCAGGATCGGCTGCAGCAAATCGAAGGCATTGGAAAAGGCATATCCCACGAAATCCGTACCCTGTTTGACCATGGCCAGATGGAAGCGTTGGCTGCCTTGAGCCAGGAAATACCCATGGGTCTGGTGGAGATCATGCGCCTTCCAGGCGTAGGTCCCAAGAAAGCCATGACCTTGTGGCAGGAACTTGGCGTCACCACGATCAGCGACCTGCAGGATGCAGTACGCACGGAAAGGGTCCGGACACTCAAGGGATTTACCGCCAGGTCAGAAGCCAGGCTCCTGGCTTCTATAGATCAGTTACGGCAACAGGCCAGCGCCGAGGATCCCATTGGTTTGGTATTGCCTGCCACGGAGAAATTCCTGGCCCTGTTAGGTGAGGCCACGACAGAACACCTCATTCCCCGCATGGCCTTGACCGGTGAATTGCGCCAGTGGAAAGACACCATTGCCACGGCCCAGGTCCTGCTTCAGACCGAGGATCCCGGCACCGTGATCCGGATTGTCAGAGACCTGCCCCATGTCGCCCGTGTTGGTGCCGTGGTGGATACATCCTGCAAGGTAACCTTGCATGCGGGATTTGAAGTCGAACTCCTGTTTACCACCGCAGAGGCCTGGGGATGGGATCTGGTGCGCAGTACGGGCGACAGCCATTTCTGGTCCGCTCTCCTGGCCCGGGGGCGATCGCAGGGCATCGAACCGGGCCGCACCGGCTGGAAGAAAGCGAATGCCACGGATGCCTCCGGTGCAGATGAAGGCGCAGAAGAACGCGTTGCGGATGAAGCCGATTTCCTGGCGCGCGTCGGGATTCCCTTTCTTGCCCCCGAACAGAGAACCGCGTTGGGGGTGCCCTCACTGCCGGCACCACGCCAGGCTGAGGACTTGATTTCAGCCCGTGATCTGCGCGGTGAGCTGCATGCCCACACCACGTACAGTGACGGCAGAAATTCGCTGGCGGAGATGGCCCGGGCCGCCATCAGGCATGGGTATGCCTATTGGGGAGTCACGGATCATGGATTGGGTCATGGTTTTGGAGACAGCCTGGATGGAGCCCTGCTGGCACAACAGGCGGCAGAAATTGATGCCCTGAACCACCAGTTTGCCCAGGAAGGTCTTGCGTTCCGACTCTTGAAAGGTGTGGAAGCTGAAATCATGGCAGATGGTGCATTGGGTCTGGAAGATGAAGTCCTGGCGCGCCTGGACGTGGTGGTGGCCAGCATTCACAGTTCCTTGCGCCAGACCTCTGAGACCATAACCGAACGTTGTCTAAGCGCCATCCGCAACCCCCTTGTCCATATATTGGGACACCCTACCAGTCGCCTGGTGGGAACCCGCCCTCCCAGTGCGCTGGATGTACCCCGTATACTTCAGGCTTGCCAGGAGACGGGAACAGCCGTCGAGATTAACTGCAATCCGGCACGCCTCGACCTCAACGACAGATACGCGCGCATGGCTGCCGATTTGGGCTGCATGCTGGTTTTGAATTGTGATGCCCATGCCGTGGAGGATCTGGAAGTAATGCGCTATGGTATGGGAGTCGCACGTCGGGCGGGACTTGAGCCGTCCCATGTTCTCAACACACGTCCACTGGACGAGGTGCTTGCATTCTGTCGCGCGGATCCCCCTTCCAGTTGAATTGGACATAAACACAGAATGAAATTGCGTACGCTATTCCGCCGCAGGGAGCCTCCCCTGCCCGCCCCGGCACCGCCAGAGACTTCAAGCCGCTCCCCGCGACGCCGACGTATCTGGCGCTGGGCCCTCGTGCTGGGTATCGTCACGGTGATGGGAGTAACCCGCAACCAGTGGCCAGCCTTGGCCGAAAGAGTCCCGCAGGTGGCAGACCTTCCGGCATGGTTTGAGGCGGTCAATGTACAGGACCGCTGGACAGACATGATGGATTTCCTGCGTTCCGATTTGCTGACCCAGGGCAACAGGGAGGAAGAGGCACCCGGGAACTCAGGTTTGTCCCCGGCGGCGGCCAATGAAACGGACGCCTCAGGAGAAGGCCAGTCTGTGGCCCAGGCTACACCCACGGCAACGCCTACGCCGGAACCCGTAGTAACGCCAACGCCCATACCCTGGACTCTTGGCACCCAGGTATACGCTACCGCGGCGACGGAATACACCTTCCTCTGGATGGAACCGGGTACTGCCACGGCCAATCTGATCGCGGAGCGATATGAATCGGGTGCGGCTTTCGAAATCATAGATCCGGGACGGGCGTACAATAGCTATCCTGTTGTCATCAACGGCGTGGAGTGGTGGCGACTGCAGGCGGCAGATGGTCTGGTGGGGTGGATTGCGGGAACACAGCTGACAACGGATCAGTTGATGCAGGGATGATGGATTTTCCCACGCAAGCTGCGCAGCGCATCGATTACCTGCGCAAGGCCATTCGGGAACACCAGTACCTGTATTATGTGCTGGACTCCCCTGCCGCGAGCGATGCGGAGTTTGATGCCCTGCTGAGGGAACTGCAGCGCCTGGAGGCCGCCTATCCCAGTCTTGCCTCCCCCGAAAGTCCGACCCAGCGCGTGGGTGGGGAACCGCACGAACAGTTTGCGAAGGTACGTCATCCTGTCCCCTTGCTCAGCCTGGGCAATGCCTTCAATCTGGACGAACTGCGGGAATGGCGTACCCGCCTGTATCGACAACTGGGTGAAGACGAAGCAGCCCGGCTCGCCTATGTGGTGGAACCCAAGATCGATGGCCTGTCCATCATCCTGCACTACCAGGACGGTTCCTTCTACCTCGGCGCCACCCGGGGCAATGGGGAAGTAGGCGAAAATGTCACGGCCAATCTGCGGACCATTCCCCAGGTTCCTCTGCGTCTTCCCGTCAATCCGCACTGTTCCTCTCCCGTAGCCTCCGGGCTCCTGGTGCGAGGGGAGATTTATGTGACCCGCAAGGATTTTGAGGAATTCAACCAAAATCAGGAAGCGCAGGGCAGGCAGGTCTATGCCAATCCGCGCAACTTCGCGGCGGGCAGCCTGCGCCAGCTGGACCCCAACATAAGCGCGGAACGCCCCTTGCAGCTTTGGGTTTTCCAGCTGATACGTGCCAGTGCGGATGGAGGCGTGTCTCCCAGCCAACAAGCCCATCTGGACTACCTCAGGGATTTGGGATTCCCGGTGTCAGACTACGTCCGACGTTTTACCGACGACCAGTTCGATGATCTTCTGGCCTTTGTGCAAGGCATGGACCAGACGCGGCACGAATTGCCCTATGAAGTGGACGGACTGGTCATCAAGGTAGACTCGACAGATTCGCAGGCGCAATTGGGTTACACGGGCAAGGAACCCCGATGGGCCATTGCCCTCAAATATGAAGGCGAAAAGGCCATAACACGCCTGCAGGCCATTGAAGTGTTTGTTGGACGCTCAGGCACGGTAACACCCAGAGCCACCTTGACACCGGTCAACATTGGCGGTGTGGTGGTGGAACATGCCACGCTGCACAACTTTGACTATGTCCAGGCGCTGGATCTGCGCATCGGTGATGCCGTGCTGGTAACCCGGGCGGGTGATGTGATTCCCCGAGTCCTGCAGGCTTTGCCCGATCAGCGCACAGGCCAGGAACAGGTGTGGTCCAGACCCACTTCCTGTCCCCGGTGCAACACCCCCCTGAAGCAGGAAGAAGGCGAGGTGGCCTTCAAATGCCCCAACCGATCGTGTCCAGGTCAACTGACACGTGCCGTTGAGCATTTTGTCTCCAGGACCGCGCTTGACATTCATTCATTTGGCACCAAACAGGCCGCGTTGTTTGTTGAATCGGGACAGATCTGCCGACTGTCCGATGTGTTTGCGTTGCCCTGGGATGACATTGGGAAACTCAAGGGTTACGGGGACAAGCGCATTGCGGGTCTGCAGGCAGGCTTGCGTGCAGCCAAGGAAAGGCATCCTTCCCGTCTGCTGACGGCGCTGGGCATCCCTTTTGTCGGATCGCAAGTTGCGGAACTGATCGTAGACAGCTTTCCCAATCTGCTGGCTCTCGCCCATGCCACAACCGAGTCTCTGGCCGATATAGATGGTGTAGGCAAAGAGATTGCAGAGGCCGTGGTATCCTTCTTCGCTGATCCATTGAATCGCCAGGATCTTCACCGTCTTCATTTGGCGGGGCTTGCGGTAGGGGAATCCCAGCTGCCTCCAGAACCGAGCGAGGCAAAACCGGATCTCCAGGGACAGGTCTTTGTTATCACGGGCAAGTTGGAGCACCACACCCGGGATGAGGCATCTGCCCTCATCAAGTTGCGGGGAGGCAAGGTGACCGGGTCGGTAAGCCGGAAGACAGACTTTCTGTTGGCCGGAGAGGCAGCAGGGAGCAAACTGCAGAAAGCCCGTGATCTGGGCATCAAAGTACTCAATGAAGAAGAATTCGTCCAGATGCTCTCGTAACCGGTAGTTCGCCGATAGACCTGGACGTCAGAGACCGAGTCAGTAGTATACATATATATAAGGAGGGAAATCAGATCTCATATCAGGGCTATTGTTGTCCCGATCAGTTGAAAGCCAACCGCTCGTCTTGGGACACGCAGGTTGCCTCTTTGCCAAAGAGATTGAGTTAGAGGAATGACGTCCTGCAATGGGCCATTCGCCGTCATGACGATAATGTATCTCTGGCACCAGCTTTTCGGGAAGAGGATTATGGCTATCCACTTTGCCAGGTGGAATCCGTGCGCCAAGCCTTGTTGCGCTGTTGTGCCGATACCTACGCGGATACCTTGCATCCGGTGACTCTGGTGGAACTGCAATTCGATATCTGCCATCGCCAGGCTGTGGCCTGAGTTCAGCGGAACCTGGGCATTTCTGATCCAGAACGAACCGTTTGCCATTCCCTTGGCTGATGTGAACATTGCGGTGGATGAGAAACTGCCTTCCAGCAGAAGCCAGACACAGCGCCGCAAGCCATTTTGAGCCGCTGAGTCAAGCGAAGATAACCCAACTTCTGTCAATGACAGTTGGCATCACGATTGTTGAATGGAAGGAGATGTCAGGTTACTGGCTTTCCACAGCTTCCATTTGGGTATTGTCATTGCCAAACAAGTGCCAAAGCATCCGTATTGACATAAACATTGGGGAATAGCACCGCAAGTCATCTGTGGGGTAGGATCAGGATGGTATATCACCTGCTGGCCAATTCAGTTCAGTCGCCTGACATCCATGCCAACGGAATGTGCAGGTTCCGGTGCGTTACTGGCGTGGTGTGCCATCTGGGTGCAAATACTTGTAAAGTGTGGATTTGCTCACCCCGAGCAGAGCCGTGATTTCGCCAATACTGAGTTGACGATTCCTCATCAGTTCACTGGCACGCTCAAGCTGGTCAGCGGTCAGGGCCCTGGGGCGACCACCCTTGCGGCCGCGTGCCCTGGCAGCCTGCAATCCCGCCCGTACCCGCTCACGTGTCAGATCGCGCTCGAATTCTGCCAGCACACCGAACAGATGGAACAGCAGGCGTCCTGTGGCTGTACCTGTATCCAACTGTTCCTGGAGGGAATGCAGATCGATGTGCCTCTCCTGCAGTTGCTGGGCAATCGATAGCAATTCCCGCAGGGAACGGGCCAGACGGTCAAGTCGCCATACCACCAGGGTATCTCCCGCGCGCAGGTAATTGAGGGTTTCGGTGAGACCAGGCCGTTCCGTCCGGATTTTCGCTCCGGAAAGCCGATCCTCAAAGATCCGGACACATCCGGCCTGAACGAGTGCGTCCCGTTGCAGGGACAGATTCTGATCCATCGTGCTGACGCGGGCGTATCCGATACGTTGTGACATGGCGCGGTGATTTTCCGTCTGAATCCAACAGCCTATTGTACATAAAACCCTA
>CAXXOQ010000213.1:0-13089 GCA_963664185.2 Caldilineaceae bacterium
CGATCTTTCGTCTACGTTCATGGCCCAGATTCCCCTTAAGGAACGCAAGGGCTACATGCTGGCCCCCAAGCAGTTCATGAATGCCGAGCGTCTGCGGGACACCCTGTGGGAGTTTCAGGGCGTAACCCGCGAGATGCGCAAGCGCCAGCAGGATCAAATGATGTTGGTGCAGCGTCTGCTGGGAGCCCAGTCCGACCCTGACGTTGTGCAATCTGTGGTGTCCTCGGCAGGCCATCTGATTGACAGGGACTTCATCCTGCGCCTCATGCAGTCTGCGCAGCAGACACCGCCCGACAGTGAGGAAGCCAAGCCCCTGCATGCCTTGCTCAGCTACTTGCTGACCCATACCGCCGCGGGCCAGGAAGTGCGCACGCAGCAGGAAACCCTGGCCGATCTGTTGCGCAGGATGCAAGCCGGCATGGACATGGAGGAACAGGCCCAAACCCTGGCGGAACATTGGTCCAGGGACGGTGGCCGCGATCTCGTATTTGCCCTGGTCCAGACCGTGCCGCAGCGCTTCGGCTATGAATTCCTGCTGGAGCTGTCCACCCTGATCGAGCTGGAAGAGGATGCGAAGGCCCGTGCGGCCATGGAAGATATGCGCGGGCAAATTGATGCCCTGATGAAGACTATGGCACAGCAGCAGGCGCAGGTCCAGCAGAACATCTATCAGGCCAGCGTGTCTCTTATCTCCGGCGCACTTGAATCAGATGATCCGGCCAGCCTGCTCCGGAAGCAGATGCGCCTGCTGCGCGGTCCCTTCCTGCCGGTGTTGATGAACATGGTGGCCCAGGCCGAACAGAACAAGGCCTTTGATGTGGTGGCACGCCTGCTGCACTTGCGCGATGTGGCCTTGCAGGTGCAGGAGGAGACCATGAACGAGGAGGATCGCCTGCTCTTCCGCCTGATTACGGCCAAGACGGTAGGCGAAGCCCGTACGCTCATGGAACAGCACAAGTCGCAGATATCCTCATCGCTGCTCGAGAAAATGAACAAGATGGAAAACGATCTCAGGGAGAACAGCCTGGAAAGCCAGGCACAGAAAATCAAGTCGCTGCGGGGGCAATTGGCCCTGATGCGTTAGGTCGCGCCGGTTGGGGACTGTCCAGGGGAACGCCTGCGGGCCCAACCGGCCATGTGGAGATTGGCCCCGGTGGACAGGGCATGGGGCTATCGGCAACGCTCAGGCATCATGACGAAGTGGGGACGACAAGGCGCATCCGTTGGGCAGTCGGCATGCATGGCTGCCGCGGTTTGCCGGGCGTCCCCTGGTCCGAAGAGGATGGCAGGAATCCAGGCAGGTGGGCGAAGCAAGGAGAATCAATGTCCGATCATGTTTGGCTGAAGGGAGAGATAGTTACCACCGGGACGGAAATCCTGCTGGGCCAGATTGTGGATACCAACGCCGCCTGGATTGCCCAGCGCCTCAACGCGGTGGGCATCAACCTCTACTACAAGAGCACCGTAGGAGACAATGAGGAGAGATTGCGCGAATTGCTCAAGGTCTCCATGGCCCGCAGTAACGTAGTGATCGTGACCGGTGGCCTGGGCCCCACCGCCGACGACAATAACGCGGGAAGCGATCGCGGGTGCGGTAGGCGATACCCTGGTGCTGGACCAGCCCACCGTGGAGAATCTCCGGAAGCGATTCTCCAATTGGGGGTACCCGCATGACGGCCAACAACGAACAGCAGGCCCTGATCCCCCAAAGTGCTTCCATCGTGCCCAATCCTGTGGGCACGGGCGCCGGGCTTCCGGGTCAGCAGACAGGGCTGTACCCTGTTTGCCCTGCCGGGTGTACCCAGGGAAATGAAACGCATGATGGAAGACCATGTGCTGCCCTACCTGCAGGCACAGACCAGAGGACAGGGGGCCATTCGGACCAGGACCCTGCGCACCATCGGCATTGGCGAGAGTTCCATCGATCATGAAATCCGCGACCTCATGGCATCCGAAAACCCTACGGTAGGATTGGCCGCACACACGGGACAGGCCGATGTCAGGCTGACCGCACGGGGATTGACCGAATCCGCGGCGGATGCCATGCTGGATGAGATGGAAGCCGAAGTGCGTACCCGGATTGGCGCCCACATTTACAGCGACCAGAAAGACAAGGACATTGCGGAACACATTGCCGACCTGCTAAAGTTGAAGGGAGAGCGCATTGCCATTTACGAATATCATACCCAGGGCATGATCACCGAGCGGTTGGAAAATGCTGGCGGCTCCTGTGTGCTGGATTCCCTTTGGCAACAGGTTCCCGATCTGGCCACCAGAGTTGCCGCCTGCATTCCCGAGGCGGAGGAGGAACCCGCGTTCCGGCAGTCCCTGGCGGATATAGCCGCCCTAATGGCCGATGCCAGTGATGCCACCTGCCATCTGGTGGTATTGGGCACTACCGGCGAGGACCATGGTGTGTACCAAAAGCGCCGCGGGTTCACCCATGCCCTGTTTCGGTCGTCCCGGGGCGAGCAATGTATCCGCTTCGGTTTCGGGGGTACGGACTCCCTTACCGCCATCTGGATCGGCAATCGCTGTTTTGACCTGATTCGCCGGAATCTGCTGGAATTGGCATGAGGAGACCATCGGTGGGGTTCTGGCTGACCCGACAGCGACGCTGGAGGGGCGGGCTGCATGGGCAATTGGCTATACTGTGAAGGGACAGGACGGGTTCATTGCGTGGAAACAGGACCAGGAACTGACGCCATTCAGGGATCCGGCACAGATGCCCTGGATGGCCGTGTCAGTTTCATTCAATTGATTTGCAGCTTTGGCTGAGTGTGTACCCTTGGTTCGCTTGTTTACTGTCTTCTGCACCTTGGCCGCGTCGATCTGGGTTGTACAATGGGGCCCATCCCTGGCGATCGATGCGAATGGATTGCAACCCATCAGGTCCTGGCTGGCAGGTTTCCGCATCCAGGCCCCCTCCACGCCTTCGCAGATACCCGGCGCATCAGGCCAGGAACAAACTCCGGCAGTGCCGCTCCTGACCCCCGTTCCGCTGGTGCAGGCGCAAGGGGATGTCGAGTCTGGTGCGCCTGAAGCCAGCAGTTCCGTCAGTATCCCCTATTTTGAGCACAGCCAGGCGCCACCGCCCCGTCACAGTGCCGATTCGCCATCGGACCAGTTCGGCGCAGGAAGTCCGGCTGGCTCTGCCAGGAGCGATCCCAATCTGGAAGTCCCCCGCATTCCCATTCCGGAACTTCCCAAACCGACCCTGGTGCCCACACCGCTTCCACAGAGACCCGCCCCCGTCACCACCCGGCCCCCCTCGCTTGTCCAGACAGGCAAGGGCATGCAAACGCTGCTCCTGATGGGAAGTGACCGACGGGTGGGTGACAGCACCTGGCGCACGGATGTCATAATGGTAGTCGTCATCGATCATCCCGACAAAGCCGTCAAGATCATTTCCATTCCCCGGGACCTGTTCATCGAAAATCCGCCCGAAGCGGGCCCCAACAAGATTAATACCTTTGACTATTGGGGGGAGCAGCTCCGACCGGGTGGCGGACCGGAATTGCTCAGCACGATAATTTATGATCATCTGGGCATCCCGATCGAATTGTTCGCCCGCGTCCAGTTCTCGGGTTTTGTGGAGATCGTGGATGCCCTGGGCGGCATTGAGGTACAGGTGCCTTGTGCCGTGTTTGACATCAAGCCGCAGGAGAATATCTATCTGAACCTGCAGCCGGGCCAACACAAGATGGACGGAGCCACGGCCCTGGCTTACGTACGGACGCGCGAACAGGGCGGAGATCTGGCCCGGGTGCAGCGCCAGCAGCATGTGCTCATGGCCCTGCGCAACAAATTCAAGGTGCGGAATCTGGCGCCCCAGATACCGGGCCTGTACAACACCCTCAAGAATGCGGTGGATACCAACATCGGGTTCATTGACGCCGTCAATCTGGCGCGATTTGGCTACTACCTGGATTTCGACAACATTGACATGTTGACCCTGGGACCGCCTGCACACATGGAAAACGGCTGGGCTTATGGCATGCAGGTCTGGCTGCCCAACTGGGAGCAAATCCGGGGGGATGTGCAGATCATGATCGACAGTCCGGTCAGCAGCGGCACGGCGGATGGCGACAGCCCGGAACTCTCCGTGCAGTCGGACAGCCTGAGGGCAACCAGTTGCCAGTAAAATCTCTTGTTCCGGTGCCACACTCCTGAAACCCAAGGCCTGACCCCGCCCGGGCCACCTGCCATGTCCCGCCTGCTTGTTGTACTGGGCCTGGGGGCACTTGTCCTGTTGCTGGCGGCCTGCGAATCCATGCCGCCCTTTCCCGCCTTGCCGATAGTGCCGACACCGGTCACGGATCCTGCAAGCGACTCCTCTTCACAGGCCGTCCCTCTGCCCGAATCCCACACGGAACTGGCCAGGTCCACCAATATTCTGCTGATGGGTACCGATCGGGTTTCCCACCATGGGAGCTGGCGTACGGATGCCCTGATCCTGGCCATGATCAGTCCGGACAAGGAAGAAATCACCCTGGTTTCCCTGCCTCGGGACTGGTACGTCGAGGTGCCGGGTTTCGGTACCATGCGCATCAATCAGGTGGATTTCATCGGTGAAAGGCAGGAGCCTGGCCTGGGTCCCCAATTGTTTCAGGCCGTGCTGGAACAGTATATGGGGATTGAAGTGCATCACTGGGCCCGCTTTCACATGAATGGCTTTCATGAAGTTTTCCAACTGATTGAACCCATCTGGATTGTGCTGGCATGTCCGTTTTACGAACGGATCTGGGATGCCCGTACGGGGGAAATGGAGTGGTACCACATCCCGGCCGGCGAAGTGCAGATGGACGCCCACACGGCCTTTCTCTATGTCCGCCTGCGCGGTTTCAGTACCGACTTCGGGCGACTCGTCAGACAACGGAATCTGTTGTGGGCCCTGCGCAACCAGATGGACGTGCCCACGCTATTGGCGCTGATGCCCCAGCTGGTGGCGCTGCTGGACCAGAATTTCCAGACCGACCTGAGTCTGCCCGACCTTCTGGATTGGGCTCAGTTGGGTTTGTCCCTGGAACCCCACCGGGTGAAAGGCGTTTCGGTAGACCGACGCTTTGTCGTAGACGACGTTACACCCGGAGGGGCCGCGATCCAGCGCTTGCGCCAGGAAAATTCGTTGCACGACCTCATGGGCAATCCAGACCAATACGTGTTGCCACTGGATGCATCAGAGGGGCAGACCTGCCGCCTGCCCAGCATGTCCGATGCCGCGTTTCAGCGCATCACCCGTTTGGAAAACCTCGTGCCTTCCCTGCTGCGCCCTGGAACGCCCGTAGCCCTGATCGCCACATCCAGGGACCGAATCCAGCTGTACAGCGATCCGGGTTTGCACAGCAACATGATCGGTGAGTTGGAGACAGGGACCCCACTCACCGTTCTCCAGCATTTGGGCTATCTGGAACATCCGGTGCCGGCAACCGGGCATCGCTGGTATTACGTCGAGACGGCCGATCAGACCAGGGGTTGGGTCAGTGATCGGTATCTCCGGTTGCTGAGCCAATAGCCAGGGCCCCGGGTATAGACGCCCCACGGGGGCTCGCTGTCAGGTGGCGGCGGCCGCCCTCTGCGCAATTCCCGTGCTTGACATTGTCCAGGCTGACGGGCAGAGATGCCGCAGCTTGATGCGGGCTTCGGCCGTGGTGAAGCACCAGCGGATCGGGGTTGGGTCCACGTTCTAATCCTGGCACCATGCCACCACCTCCTCGGCCATGAACTCCACGGTCACCATGCGGCGGCGCAGGCACGGGCGGGGCAGTTGGCTGAGCGCGATTTCCGCCATATGGAACCAGATGCCGTGAGGGGGCGTGTAGTACCACGCGAAGCGGGCCGCCAGACGGTCGGCGGTGGCCTGGTCGAAGGCCTTGTTCAGGAACCTGGGGGTGTGCGTGTTGAGGTTGTCCCAGACCAGGACGATCTTCTCGGCCTCGGGGAAGTGGACCTCCGCCAGGTCCTTCCGCACCTGGGCACAGTCCACCGCCGTGCGGCGGTCGCGCACGTCCACGGTGCGCCAGCCTTGCAGGGGGGCCGAGAGCAGGAAGAGGACAAAGGTGCCCCATGCGGCCGGGGTGCGTAACCAGTAGTGCTCATGCAGGGCCTTGGCGGTTTCGTTGAAGCAGGCCAGGGCCCGGCGGGGATCGACCGGTTGCGCGTAGACGTCCGGCACGTCCTCCATGAAATCCACCAGAATAGCCGGAAAATCCCACCCACGGTACCCAGCACGGCGCCCCATAGGCTGATACTTACGCCTGAAGGCTGAAATCCTACCCGACCTGTACGTCACAGCACGGTGAAATTCGTCCTTCCTGGACCTCTGAGCGCGTCGTTTTTCGGGGCTGGTTCCCTATTCTCCGCCCACGACGACGACCCACATGTCCACACCGCGGCGGAGGTGGCCCTGGGTCAGGACTGCGAACGCTGTATCGTTGAAATAGAGGAGGCGGTCGTGGCAGGTAATGGTGAGGGGACCGTATACGGTGACGGCCCAGGCAGGCCTTCTGGCCGCGCCACCGGGTGGTGTACGGCCTGGCGCACAGTCTGTCCTGGCAACACCACCAATGAGTAGCCCTGTGCTGTCATTGCCACCGCCGGGAGGGGGGCGATTTCCTTTCCAATTACGGCTGTAGCATTATGGTTGGGGCATCATTTGCCGCATGAACTCCAGCGTGGCCTGCAACCACATGCGCTGACCGAAAATTTCCAGGGTTAACGTCTCGTCGTAATTGAAATTCTGCAGGGTCTGGATTTCCTGCAGGAGATTCAGTCCGCCACTCTTGGGCGTTCCGGGAGGCAAGTGATCATCCCCGGTGCCGTCATTGTCGCTCAAATGCACATGTACCAGCCGCTCCCGCAAATCGAACAGGTAGTCCCGCGTGAGCGACTTTGGGGTATTGACATTGCCGTGGCCAATGTCGTACAGCAACTTCAGGTCAGGAATCCGGTGCAGGATTTCACGCATGGGTTTCAGCTGATGCAGATTGTGCGGACTGTTCTCTATCGCCACGTGCACCCCCTTGGACAGACCGTAAGCTACCAGGGCTCCCAGTTCTTCCTGGTACATGCTCACGCCCGATGCGAACGATTGGTACGCTGGCCAGGCTCGGAAATGCATGGTGCACACCTTGGCGCCCATGAACGCGGCGATATCGACACTGGTCCTGAGTTCTCCGTAGGCGGCTTCCCGGACCCGGCGGGACGGATTCTCAATGGGCAGATAGGGACCTGTGTGGGCCACTACACCCAGCCCCAGGGAATCCACGCGCTCCCTGACCTGGGACCAGTCCGTAGTGTGCGGTCCGGCACAAGGCTCTTCCACCGTCAAATCAATGTAGTCGAAACCCATGGCGGCAAATTGGACTGCCTGCTCCACCACGGGTTCCTGGGGGTTGTTCATGGCACCAAACTGCATATGATCCTCCCCGGCATCACCTTTGTCGTTTCCAGCCCGTGCTGATGCTCAATCCAGCCAAGCACAGGGCACTGAAGAAAGATACGTAAAATCCAGGCCCAGGCACCAACACCTGGGCGTAAAGGGTGCGGAAAACGGGCAGGAAAGAGACCACAGCGGCGAGCGCTGTCACCAGGCTGCCCAAGGCGAGTATCGGCAGCCACCAATGGGCTTTCTGCATGAGGACACTGCCAGTCAGCGGACCCGTGGCCGCCAAGCCGGTGCTGAGGAAGAATATGGCCGTCTGGAACCGGTTGGAAGGCCAGATCAGATTGTCCGGGGACCAGTCCAGGGGCAGGGCATGCAGACTGAAGTAGAGTGCCACCGCTATCAGAAGCAGGCGGCCACACCAGTTCAGAACCGGGGATCCCGTCCCCCTGATTTCCTGGCTCCAGACAGCTTGACTCAAGGTAACGCTTGCCGTCAACAGGGGCAGGCACCAAAGCCAGGACATGTGGAATACGCCCGGCATGTCCGCCGTAGACATAAGCTTGATGTAGGTCAGGAAATCCACACCCAGTACGGCCAGTCCGGCTACCTCGTGGGGAATCCAGACCGAAATGTAACCCCACCCCAAGCCAAAGGCGGCAAGAAGCGTCCCCCACACGGGCAACGGCATGGCCGCAACCCGTGTGTCCTGGTCCTTAGCCGCCATGCCCCTGGCTGTCATCTGGCCCGCCGGATACATTGCCAGGCTCGTCGATAGGCTTGCCAGAGCAGGGAGGCGCTCCGCGTCCAGGTAAAACGCCTGACATGCTCCATGCCCGCGGCCAGGAGGTGTGTGCGCAAGTCTGCGTCCTGCGCGAGTCGCAACATGCCCGCGGCTATGTCCTGGGTATCCTGGGCATCTACATACAAGGCACCGGCGCCTCCCGCTTCAACCAGACTGGAATTCCGGGCCGTCAGCACCGGCGTCTTGCATGCCAGGGCTTCCAGTACGGGAATGCCGAAACCTTCGTAAAGCGAGGGATAGGCAAAGAGGTCGGCTTCGCTGTACAGGACGGGCACGTCCTGTTCGGCCACATATCCGGGAAACAGGATACGGTGTTCCAAATCCAGTTCCATGGCCCGGCCATAGATGTCCCGGTCCTGCCATCCCCGTTTGCCGGCCAAAACCAGCATGTGCTCCGGCAGATGGCGGGCGACAAGGTGAAAGGCTTCGATCAGGCGCACGAAATTTTTTCGTGGCTGCAGGGTGGAAAGGCCCAGTATGTAGGGCTTGTCACCCAGACCATACCGATGCCGTACCTGTCGGATCCGGCCCGCGTCTGTCACCGGGCAGAATTGATCCTGGTCTACCCCCCCGGGAACAACGGCAATGCGATCCGAGGGCACATGCCACAGATCCTGCAGATCTGCAGCCGTGCTGTAGCTGTCGGCGATGATGTAGTCGGCTCTCTGTACACTGCGGGGTACCACATGTTCCAGGTAATGGATCAGAGAAGACGGGTAAGCATCGGGAAACTTGCGGAAGGCCAGGTCATGGACCGTCAGGATCTGGCAGGGGGCGGCGGAAGGGGACAGGACAAAGTCGGTGGCATGAAACAGGTGTGGCTTGCAGGGCACGAACCATTCGGCCAGGGGCACGGGCAGGCTGGCCCGGTGCCACAGCCGGATCATGTCTTGCTCGCGCAGGGGCGTGTAGTGGAGGGGTATGCCCTGCACCTGCTGTGGCGCCTTGCCCCGGCGCCCATTCACAAACAGGGTGAGTTCCACGCCCGTCTCCTGCCAGGGCAGACGCGCGATCAATTCCTGCGTTATGCGTCCAATGCCGGCCGGCTGGCGGATGGCGGGGGTGTAGTCAACCAGAATGTTCACACAGCACACAACATATTCAGGTACGGAAGGTCCACCAGCGATTGGCGCTGAAATTCCAGGCAAGCACGACACTGATACTCACAAACTTGGCGAAGTTGTAGCTGATGGCATCCACCTGCGGGGACCACTCCAGCCACATTGCCCAATAGGGCAGGAGAAACGCATGCGTCCCGAGAAATACAATTTGACTCAGGCCCAGACCGATAACACAGATCAGCGTGAACTTGGCCAGCTGCACCCGGAAAATGTCCTGTGGCCTGGCGGGGAACGTCCAACGGCGATGCAGCAGAAAATTCTGGATGAGAGCCGTGGAAAAACTGACGGTGTTGGCCCAGAACAGGGAAACACCTGCCACCTGATGAAGCAGATTCAATACGCTGAAGTCCGTGATGGTGCCCAATCCACCCACGAAAGCGAATTTCAGAAACAGGACAAACTCGCCCCGCAAAGCAGGCAACCTCAACATGCCGCATTGCCATTTGCCACCCTGCAGGGCAACAGCACACACATCACGTGTGTCATTGACCGGGAGACAATCGAATGCCAGAAAGAATGGAGTTCCACGGCTGGGCCCTGGGACAGGATGAAGCCACCTGATGGTGCCTGCTTCCATGAGGCGGAGAGGGAGGGATTCGAACCCTCGAGGGTGTAAACCCTACACGTTTTCGAGACGTGCGCACTCAGCCAGACTATGCGACCTCTCCTGTTGCGGCGGGGGCAATGCGCTTCCCCGCCATGCACTGCTTCATTGTAACCCAATCTGGTGTTTCAGCCACTCTTCCATGAACATGTCTATGTCTCCATCCAGTACCGCCGCGGTCTTGCCCGTTTCCAACTGGGTTCGCAGATCCTTGACCAGATTGTAGGGATGCAGCACATAATTGCGGATCTGGGAACCGAAATCGGCCTGTACATGTTCCCCCTTGAGGCGGGCCCGTTCCGCGTCCAGTTTTTCCTGCTCCATGGCGTACAGCCTCCCGCGCAGTACCTTCATGGCCTGCTCCTTGTTTTGGGTCAGGCTGCGTTCGTTCTGGCACGACACGACAATACCGGTCGGCTTATGGGTAATGCGGCACGCCGTATCATTCTTCTGCATGTGCTGGCCGCCGGCCCCGCTGCTGCGGAACGTATCGATTTGCAAGTCGGCCCGCTTGATTTCAAAGTCTATGTCCAGATCCAGGGAAGGAATGATCTCAACCTTGGCAAAACTGGTATGCCGCCGGTTGCCCGCATCAAAGGGGCTGATACGTACCAGCCGGTGCGTGCCGGCTTCGGAACGCAAGTAGCCGTAGGCGTAATCTCCCTTGACCTCAAGGGTGACACTCTTGACGCCGGCCGTGTCTCCCTCGGTCCGATCCACAATCTCGCTCTGGAAACCCCGTCGGTCGCACCAGCGCAGGTACATGCGCAACAGCATGTCGGCCCAGTCCTGGGCCTCCGTCCCACCGGCCCCGGCATGAATCGCGACCATGGCATCCCCGGAATCGTACTGTCCGCCCAGGGCCAGCAGGAATTCCTTCTGGGCCAGTATGTGCTCCACTTCATCCAGTTCGCTGTCCAGCTCGGTCTCCAGTTCCGGATCCTCCGCCGCCAGGACGCAAAATTCCCTCAGATCGGCCAAACGCGCTTGCAAGTCATCCCAGTCCTCCACGATCTTGCGCAGACCGTTCAGTTCTCGGGCCACCACGCGTGCCCGATCCGGATCGTTCCAGAATGCGGGGGATGCCGTGGCTTCATCCAGTTCCTCTATGCGTACCTGCTTGCCCGCCAGGTCAAAGACGCCCCCGGGTGGCTTCTATGCGCTGGTGCAGGGCGGCGGCTCTGGTCTCGAGTCGGGACATAACAATAATTCTCCTGGGATGATTCAATCCAATAGGCCTTCGGCAAATTCCTGCGGGTCAAATGGCAGCAAATCCTCGATGCCTTCGCCGACGCCGGCAAAACGCACCGGAATGCCCAGCGAATCCTTGATGCCAATGACGGCACCGCCCTTGCTGGTCCCATCCAGCTTGGTCATGATGATGCCCGTGACGCCGGTCGAGTCCGTGAAGTGTTGTGCCTGCAGAATCGCGTTCTGTCCGGTGGAGGCATCCAGGGTCAGCAATACCTCGTGTGGCGCCCGGTGCACCAATTTGCCGGCTACGGTCCGCAATTTCTGCAATTCCTGCATCAGATTGTATTTGGTGTGCAGGCGGCCCGCGGTATCTACCAGCAGCAGATCGGCCTTGGCGACTCTGCTGGCTGGCCCGGATGGCGTCATATACGACGGCCCCCGGGTCCGCCCCCTGGCCATGGGCAATGACTTCCACGCCCGCCCGTTCTCCCCATATCTTCAGTTGGTCCACCGCGGCAGCCCGAAATGTGTCTGCGGCGGCCAAAAGCACTTTCTTGCCCCGGGTCCGGTAAAGGTGCGCCAGCTTGCCAATACTGGTGGTCTTGCCGGCGCCGTTCACACCGATAACGAAAGCTACGGTGAGAAGCCGGGACTCTTCCAGGGCAAAAGGCTGAGGGGCTTCCAGCCGCAGGCGGATCTGGGCTTTCAAGGCCTCAAATGCGGCGTTGGGGGTGGCAGGGGTCTGGTTCTGGATCGCGCGCCGCGTATGGTCAATGAGTTCCTCTGCCGTCGCCAGACCGACATCCCCCATGATGAGATATTCCTCGATTTCCTCCCATGTCTCTTCGGTGACGCGTTCGGTATTGAAGACATCCCGGATGCGGCCCAGCCAGCCCTGGCGGGACTTGGCAAGGCCGGTGCGCAGGCCAGAGCCCAGGAAACGTGAAGAGGAAGGCATAAAACAGACAGGAGGGCAGACAGAAGCAGAGCGCATTCTAGCATATCAAACCGGGATGGCGGGAGCCCTGTATGGTTACAGGGTAGAGCAATCGCATCCCAAAAGCTGCCCGCGGTTCAGGCGTGGTATGCGGGTCTACGGCGCCCCGTCACCACCGAGCTACCCCATGACGGCTCCCACTACGCTTGCGGTTCGGCCTGGGGTAACCCTTGTCGTAGCACAGGACGTATGCCGTGGCGCGAGATGTGCCGACCCGTAGCCACGGCGGGTGACCTACCAATGCCAGACCACAGCCTAACGTCCCCTACAGCCACGATGGGGGGAGCGCACGGTTCCCGGTCGGCCTTACCGCGGCCGCCGCTCGGGCTTTTCCCGACCCCGGTCAGGGTCAGGGGACAGGGGACTACGGGGGATCCTCACCCGGCGTGACGGGAACGGCGCAGTGCGCTCCGGTGTGCGGGTCTGGGCGATGGTGGGCGGTCGGCATAACGGGCCCGGGCCGACCGCAAGGTGCGTGTGGCACCAGATCTAATCCGTCTCCCGCAACAGGGCTTCCACGGCCGCGGCCGGGTCCCCCGCGTGCTGGGCGGCTTCCACTACCTGATAGGCCTGGGGCAGGGCCGCCAGACCCCGCTGCTGCAGGGTGGCCATGCAGGCCTCCAGGGTGGCCTCATCCAGGTAGAGAGAGGCGACGCCCCGCAGGGCTTCCATCTGGTTTTCCATCCGGCCTTCCATCCGGCCTTCCATCCGGCCTTCCTCCAAGGCCCTCACTCTTTCGGCGGCCCCGGCCTCCGCACGGGCCTCCGCCAACTCCTGCTCCCTTTGCTCAATGATCTCCTGGACCAACATGGTGAAATCCTCCAATTTGTCTATGCGCGCCCAAATCGCCTCCGCCTGCTCGCGCTCCGCGGCCCCCGCCCGGGCCAGGGACCAGGGCGCCGTGGTCGCCGCCGCAAACCGCAGGAAGGCCCGGCGCAGCTCCGGATGGTCCATCTGCCCATGCAACTCCCGGATCACCGCCAG
>CAXXOQ010000214.1:0-3802 GCA_963664185.2 Caldilineaceae bacterium
AGGAGGCAGGCTTGCCTGAGCCAGAGTTCAGAGTTGAAGATATGTTCAAAGTAATCATTTATCGGGCTTTTACTCATGAGTATACTGTTAACGTGTATGCTAACGTCGATGCACGGGCTGAAAACGATTCGAACCCCATTGCATTTGGCAGCGTTTAGCGGATACACGGACGTTGTCAAGGCACTGTTGGCTGAGGGTGCCAGTGTCGAGCCACGGGACAGCAATGGTCTGAGCCCGTTGCACTTGGCAACAGGGAATGGACATGCGGACGTTGTCAAGGCACTGTTGGCCGAGGGTGCCAGTGTCGAGCCACGGGACAGCGACGGCTCGACTCCGTTGCATTTGGCAGCCTTGAAAGGGCACTTGGATGTTGCCAAGATACTATTGGCCGAGGGTGCCAGTGTCGAGCCACGGGACAGCGACGGCTCGACTCCGCTGCACTTAGCAGAACGGGAAGGGCACTTGGATGTTGCCGAGACACTACTGGCCGAGGGCGCTAGCGTCGATTCACAGGACAGCGATGATTGGACCCCGTTGCATCTGGCAGCCTTGAAAGGGCACTTGGATGTTGCCAAGGCATTGCTGGCCAAGGGTACCAACGTCGATGCACGGGACAACGACGGTTGGACCCCGTTATACATTGCGGCATGGCAAGGGCATGCGGATGTTGTCAAGGCACTATTGGCCGAGGGTGCTAGTGTCGAGCCACGGGACAGCGATGGTCTGAGTCCGCTGCACCTGGCAGCAGGGGCAGGACGCGCGGACGTTGCCAAGGCACTGCTGGCCGAGGGGGCCAGTGTCGATGTGCGTGACAACAATGGTCTGAGTCCGCTGCACCTGGCAGCAGGGGGAAGGACGCGCGGACGTTGCCAAGGCACTGCTGGCCGAGGGGGCCAGTGTCGATGTGCGTGACAACAATGGTCGGACTTCGTTGCACCTGGCAGCAGGGGGAGGACACGCGGACGTTGCCAAGGCACTGCTGGCCGAGGGGGCCAGTGTCGATGTGCGTGACAACAATGGTCGGACTTCGTTGTACCTGGCAGAACGGCAAGGACATGCGGATATTGTCAAGGTGCTGAAGGCCGAAGGCGCTATTGTGGATCCACGCGACAACGATGATTGGACCCCGTTGCACCTAGCAGCCTTAAACGGACACGCGGCTGTTGCCAAGGCACTGCTGGCCGAAGGTACCAGTATTGATGTACAGGACAACGACGGTCTGACTGCGTTGCACTTGGCAGCACGGGAAGGACACTTGGACGTTGCCAAGGCACTACTGGCCGGGGGGGCCAGCGTCGATGTACAGAACAACGCCGATCGGACCCCGTTACACCTGGCAGCAGGGGGAGGACACGCGGCTGTTGCCAAGGCACTGCTGGCCGGGGGGGCCAGCGTCAATGGACAAGACAACTCCGATCGGACTGCGTTGCACCTGGCGGCGGGGGAAGGGCACTTGGACGTTGCCAAGGTACTGCTGGCTGGGGGGGCCAGCGTCAATGCACGGGACGACGGTTCAACCCCGTTGCACTTGGCGGCAGGGGAAGGGCACGCGGCTGTTGCCAAGGCACTACTGGCTGGGGGGGCCAGCGTCAATGCACGGGACGACGGTTCAACCCCGTTGCACTTGGCGGCAGAGGAAGGGCACTTGGCTGTTGCCAAGGCATTGCTGGCCAAGGGTGCCAGTGTCGATGCACGGGACGACGACGGTTCGACCCCGTTGCACCTAGCAGCCTTTAGTGGGCACTTGGATATTGCCAAGGCGTTGCTGGCTGGGGATGTCAGTGTCGATGCACAGGACGACGACGGTTCGACCCCGTTGCACCTGGCGGCAGGGGAAGGACATGTGGCTGTTGCCAAGGTGTTGCTGGCCGGAGGTGTCAGTGTCGATGCACAGGACGACGACGGTTCGACCGCGTTGCACTTGGCAGCCTTTAGTGGGCACGCGGCTGTTGCCAAGACATTGCTGGCCGGGGGGGGCAGTGTTGATGCACAGGCCGAAAATAGTTCGACCGCGTTGCACTTGGCAGCCTTTAGTGGGCACGCGGCTGTTGCCAAGACATTGCTGGCCGGGGGGGGCAGTGTTGATGCACAGGCCGAAAATAGTTCGACTCCGTTGCATCTGGCAGTAGGGGAAGGACACGTGGATGTTGCCAAGGTGTTGCTGACTGGGGGGGCTAGCGTCAATGCACGGAACGACGACGGTTTGACCCCGTTGCATCTGGCAGCAGGGGGAGGACACGCGGATATTGCCAAGGTGTTGTTGGCTGAGGATGTCAGTGTTGATGCACAGGCCGAAAATAGTTCGACTCCGTTGCATTTGGCAGTAGGAGAAGGACACGTGGATATTGTCAAGGTGTTGCTGGCCAAGGGGGCCAGCGTGGATGCACGGGACAACAACGGTCTGACTCCGTTGCATCTGGCAGCAGGGGGGGGACACGCGGATATTGCCAAGGCACTTCGGGCCAGAGGAGCCAGCGTGGATGCACGGGACAACAATGGTCTGACTCCGTTGCATCTGGCAGCAGGGAGAGGGCACGCGGACATCACCAAGTCATTACTGGCCGAGGGTATTAGCGTCAATGCACGGACCGAAAACGATTCATCTCCGTTGCATTAGTGCTACAGTCACAATTTCTTGTGGGTAATGGGCAGGGTGCGGGTGCTGGGCCTGCACGTGGTGGAATGGTTTCGCAAAGACAAGGTCCTGTGCTTGCGCTACACCGGGCCCCACGCGCGGTGACCGGGCCGCAAGCGGCAGTTCGACGGTCGCTTGGACCGCCGCGACTTGGCGTGCATGGCCCCGCACGACCCTGAAGAAAGAGAAGATCGACCTGTACCACGCCGAGCTGCACAGCAAGGCCTGGTAGCACTGGCTGCAGGTGGCGTATGTCCTGCCCCGCGGGGCCGACCCGCAGACGAAGGAGGGGTGCTGCTGTATAGCACGGACCCAGACCTGGCGCCGGCACGCCTCTTCCGACTCTACCGCGCCCGCTTCCAGATCGAGTTTGCCACCTTCCGCGACGCCAAGCAGCACCTGGGCCTCAACGAAGGCCAGGCCCGTTCCCAGGCCAAACTGCACTTCCACTTCAACATGGTTCAACATGGTCTTCGCCGCTCTCTTCTGGGCGCGTCTGCAAGCCCGTTTTCGGGCGGAGGGTCCCCTCGCCCCCCTTGTCCCTGCACAACCTCAAGTGCCACAACTTCGAGGAAGAAATACACAAATGCATTGGCGCACGGTCGGCCGCGGGTTGAAACGCCGCAAATGCCGAGGCCAGCCGCTGCATCCCCCCGGAACGCCTGTGACTACGGGCACCCCCCTCTCGCAGCGGGGCCTCTCGGCCTCTGAACACAGCCCCCGGACCGGACCGGCACACCGCATCAGGCCTCAAAATGTGTCCGAACCATAGGTGGACATAAGGCATTCAGTGGTCGATTGGCTTGAGGACTATCATCGTGTCTCCATCGTTTTGTCCTTCAGTGAGCCTCAGTCCGTGTCTTGTCACACCCTTCATCCCTGTGAATTCAGGGTACTGTACGGCCTGCTACATCGGAACACCGGTGTCCATGTCGGCTGATCGATTTGCACTGCTTCCTGCACATGGGCACCTCATGGCGCGATCTGCCGCTCCGCTTTGGTTGCTGGAACAGCGTCTTCTGCCGCTATCGGCACTGGTGCCGGGCTGAGATCTGGGCGCGGCGGTGGCCTATGTGACCGCATGGGCGGACCTGAACCGGGCTCACGGGACTCCACAAGTGCGTTCCTATGTTAGGCCCAGCGTGATCAGGGCAGTCAGGAGAGGGA
>CAXXOQ010000215.1:0-2839 GCA_963664185.2 Caldilineaceae bacterium
TGGCGCTCATCGTCAACACGGCCAGCCCCTATGTCTTTGAGGCGCTGCCTTTCCCGGGCTACGACCAGTGGCATCAGGTCAGCCGCACCTCCATTGACGGTTGCCTGTATGTGTGCAACGAATTCCTGCCGCTGCTGCGACAGGCGGAGGCGCCGTCCATTGTCAACATTCTGGACATGACCGTGCGGCATCCCTGGCCCGGACTCACCGCCCATGCGGTGGGCAAATCGGGCATGGAAGCCCTGACACGCCAATTGGCCCTGGAGTTGGCCCCCCAGATTCGGGTCAACGGAATCGTGCCGGGACCCGTTCTGCCCCTGGACCACATGTCGGCGGAAGCCTACCAGCGGGTAGAGCAAAAGACCTTGCTCAAGCGCTGGGGAACCCCCCGGGACGTGACCCGAGGCATCCATTTCCTGGTAGCGTCCAGCTACATGACGGGGTCGATCCTTTTCATTGACGGTGGCGAAAGCATTGGCATGCGCAGCGGGTAGCCGACCTATGCATATGATTGACAGGCTTCAACTGGAAGCCCGGGAACGAGCCCAAATGGCTCCCTATGCCATGTGCAGTGCGGACAGCCGGGGCCGGGCGGAACCGGAACCGGAAGATCGTTTCCGCACCGCCTACCAACGGGATCGCGATCGCATCATTCACGCCAAGGCGTTCCGGCGTTTGGCCCGCAAGACCCAGGTGTTTCCCTACCAGAAATACGACCATGCCCGTACACGCCTGACGCACAGCCTGGAAGTGGCACAGATTGGCCGTACCATTGCCCGGGCCGTGGGGTGCAATGAAGATCTGGTGGAAGCCATCTGTCTGGCCCACGATCTGGGCCATCCTCCCTTTGGTCATGCCGGGGAAAGAGCCCTGAACGACCTGATGCACGCGGTGGGCGGGTTCGATCACCAGGTCCAATCCTATCGTTTGCTGACCGAACTGGAACAGCGCCGGCCGGGCCGGGCCGGACTCAACCTGACCTATGAGGTGCTGGAAGGCATACAGAAGCACGACCCGGACTTTCGCATGGGGGACGCCCCCATCGTGCATCCGGAGGAGCGCGCCACGCTGGAAGCACAGATCAGCAACCTGGCAGACGAAATTGCCTATCACTCCAGTGACCTGGATGACTGTCTCCGCAGCAGTCCCCAAACCGCCGGAGACCTGCCGACCCGGTCGCTGGCCATCGTACGCCAGGTCATGGGGCGGCACGGCAATCAGGCGCTGCAAGAGGCCAATCTGGCGAATTCTGTGGAGCGGAAGAAACTGATCTCGGAAGTGGTGGACTTGCTGGTGACGGACTGTATCCAAACCACCTTGGCCAACCTGGCCGCCATGAACATTCAGAGCCTGGAAGATGTGCGCGACTATCCCACGAATCTGGCGGAGTATTCCCGTGCGATGGTGGAGATGATTGAGGAACTGAAGGATTTCCTGATGACCCACTTCTATCTCCGCCCGGACGTGGAGCAGGAAACCCGCCACGGCATGGCCATGATTGAAGCACTCTATCACGCCTACCGCCAGGCGCCCTCCTGGTTGCCACCCGACCAGCAACGGGCCCTGCAGTCGGCATCCCCGGCCTCGGTGATTGGGGAGTATATCGCAGGCATGACCGACCCCTATCTCTACCAGTGTGTCCGCGAACTGCAGCTGGCGGACACGGTCCCGCCGGCCGATGCCGGCCGGCACGCGCTGGAGCATGACGCTCCCGGGTGAAGCTTCCGGCAGACGGAGGTTCCCCGTGGCCACAGCCAGCCCGGGATCGCCAACCTTCCCTCACCCCCAGACCCCGCCCTGCGCCGCGTTTACGAATAGGGGGCTATATCCCTGGGATCTTCCTCATTGGGAGTGCGCCCCAGGCGCAGTCGGGACCAGATGGAGGGAGAAGCTTCTTCGGCGGCTTCCTCTTCGGCATCGTATTCCTCAATTTCCATGTCGGCATTGAAGCGTACGGTTTCCACGGCGGGTTCGTTGCGGGGGTTGATCATCCGGTAGGAAATCCAGATACAACCGCCAATCAGGATCAGAATGCTGAACCAGGACAGGAAACGGGTCAGCTGATTCTCGGGTCCAACCACTTCAGCCCTTTCGGGAGGCAGGGAGATGGCGGGCATCGTATCCAGATCGGGGGTTGAGGGCAGTTCAATCAGCAGCGACTGCAGGCTGAGCAAATTGGCCTCGATCTGTTCCTTTTCCCCCTCCTGGAATTGCAGCTGCAGATCCGTGCTGTCGCGCAGCAGGGCCAGGGCTTCGTTGACGGCGGGCAGGGCACCGTCCGGGCTGAGGTATCCCAGGACCTTTTCGGCACCCGGGTTCAGGGTCTCCTGCCCCTGTATCTGCTGATCTTCCGCGATGCCGTTGGCCATCAGAATTTTGTATTCGGGCAGGATGTCGGCGGGAAGTGCGCCTTCCCACTTCACCGGCCACACCAGCCAGGCAATTACCAAGCCCAGGGTCAGGCCCAGGGCGCCTGCCAACAGTTCCCGGTAGTAGCCTTTCACGAAAGACAGGATCCGATTTTGCAACAATGAGAAACGATCCGGAATCATGTTTTTCCTCCGTGTCCTGCCAATTCCAGGGCAGCAATAATGGATTTCAACGATTGCATCTGATTCTTGCGGCCCACGAGCAACGCATCCGGTGTATCCACGATGACCAGGTCCTCCACGCCAATCATGGCCACCAGGCGACCATTGGCGCAGACTATGTTGTGGTTGCTGTCCACCGTAACCACATGGTCACCCAGGACGACGTTGGCATCTACATCCTTGGACATGATCCGGTCAAGCGCATCCCAGCTGCCCAGATCGGTCCAGCCCGTTTCCAGAGGTACCAC
>CAXXOQ010000216.1:0-40747 GCA_963664185.2 Caldilineaceae bacterium
GGCCAGGGTAGCCAGCATGTGGGTATGGGCCAGGATCTGTACCATGCTTCTGCCATTGCCCGGGACACCCTGGATGAAGCCGATGAAGTACTCGGTTTGCCGTTGACCCGTTTGTGTTTCGAGGGCCCGGAGGCGGAATTGACGGACACCGTGAATGCCCAGCCGGCCCTGCTGGCCGTGAGTATAGCGGCATTCCGCACCACCGCGCAGAGTCTGGATGGTTTGCCGTTGCCCCGGGTGTTTGCCGGCCACAGCCTGGGGGAATACTCCGCCCTGGTCGCGGCCGGGACGCTGGCGTTTGCGGATGGCTTGCGGCTCGTCCGGGAAAGGGGGCGGCTCATGAAGGCCATGGGTACCCAATTCCCGGGACGCATGGCCGCAGTATTGGGCATGACCTATGAGGTTCTGGACGCCCTGTGCCGTGAAGCGGTGCAGGCCACCGGTGAGGTGGTACAGATTGCCAATGCCAACAGCCCCACCCAACAGGTCATTAGTGGATCGGAAGCGGGGGTAAAAGAAGCCTCCCGCCTGGCCCTGGCGCATGGCGCGCGCCGCGTGTTGCCCCTGGCGGTGAGCATTCCGGCGCACAGTCCGCTCATGCAGGAAGCCAAACCGGCCTTGGGACAGGCCCTGCAGGCCACGCCGTTCCATGCCCCCAAGGCCCCGGTGGTCCTGAATACCACCGCGCAGGCCGCGACCGATCCGCAAGCCCTGCAGCAGGAACTGCTGGATCAGCTGGATGGCAGTGTGCTGTGGCATGCTTCCATGGAAACCATGAAGACAATGGGCAGTGCCGCCTTCGTGGAATTTGGCAGCGGCAATGTGCTGGGGGGTCTGGCCAAACGGTTTGATCGCCGCCTGCCCAATTTCTCCCTGCAGGACATGCAAAGCATTGCCCAGTGGACGGACTGGCTGGTGGAACAGAACGCCTGAGATGGGCCCGACACGGCCGTTTGCCCTGAACTCCGATCTGGCAAACGGCCCGACTGGCGTTATGCTATGATTCACGACTTGTTCCCCTATTTGGATGACCCATGTCCCTGAACGAAAAGATTTCCCTGGTAACTGGCAGTAGCCGCGGCATAGGGGCGGCCGTGGCCCGGGAACTGGCCCGACGGGGCAGCACCGTGGTCGTGAATTACCGCAGCGATGAGGCGGGGGCCACGGCGGTTTGCGCTGCCATTCAGGAGGCAGGGGGAACCTGCAGCCTGCAGCAGGCCGATGTCTCGGCAGGCGCGGAAGCGGCGGCGCTGGTCAAGGAGGTCCTGCGGGAACATGGCCAGATTGACATTCTGGTCAACAATGCCGGCTTGACGCGTGACGGGTTGCTGTTGAGCATGAAAGCGGATGACTGGGATACCGTGATCCAGACCAATCTGACCAGTGTCTATCAGGTGACACGGCCAGTGGTACGCAGCATGATTCGCAAACGTGCCGGTCGCATTATCAATGTATCCTCGGTGGTGGGTTTGCTGGGGCAGGCCGGCCAGGCCAACTATGCGGCCAGCAAGGCCGGGCTGCTGGGTTTCACCAAGAGCCTGGCCCGGGAACTGGGCAGCCGCGGCATCACGGTCAATGCTGTGGCCCCGGGTTTCATTCCTACGGCCCTGACGGCCGTTCTGCCACCGGAGCATATGGAGCATATAATCGGAGAGACCCCGTTGGGGCGCATGGGTACCCCGGAAGAAGTGGCCAAGGCGGTCGCTTTTCTCGCATCTGACGATGCGGCTTTCATTACCGGGCAAACCCTTTCGGTGGATGGTGGACTGTCAATGCGATGAAGAACCCGCAGGAAGAAAGGCGTTCAGCGTCTGTGCGCAACAAGCCCTGGGCTGCAGGTATTCCCTCCCGGATCGCCGGAGCGGACCTTCCCATCTCCTCGCATTGGCAGGGAGGGGCTGGCACCTATGACAGCATCCACAGCCAGTATCGGGCCATTGCCCTGCAGATGCTGTACGAGCATGAGACCACCAATCATATACCCAGTCGCATTTTCCACTTGCGCATGTACAGCCTGCGCCAGGACGGCATAGCGATAACGGGACCGGGAGAGGACTTCATCCGCCGTCTGGTGTTTGGGGTGTTTGACCACCAGGACACTGGATGGCCGCATCGGCCAGGCGGCCCAGCGCTATCCGGTCCATACCCTGCTGGTGATTGACCGCAACATCCTGCGTATGGCGCTGTACGAGATTGAGGCGAAGGAATTCCACAGCCCAGCCCGGGTGGTGATCTCCGAAGCCATCCACTTGGCGGACGCCTACGGCTCGGAAGCGAGTCCCAACTTTGTGCATGGGGTGCTGGGGGCCATTCTCCAGCGCCAGGAACCGGCTCCGGTATCCGTGTAGGCAACAGCGGGATCTGGAGGCACCATGGGTTTTCCCAGCAGCTTTTCCTTCCTGGGCATCGGTATCCCGGAAGTCCTGTTGATCATTGTCCTGGCGCTGGTCGTGCTGGGCCCGGAGCGCCTGCCCGGCGTGGCCAAGGAAATCGTCAAGGGCTTCTTCCGGCTGCGCAATCTGTCCAAGGACCTGACGGGGCAATTGGAGCAGGAACTGGGCATGGAAGAACTCAAGGAGCTGAACGACCTCAAGGACATCAAGACCGGTGGCCTGATCGAAAAGTGGGCCAACGATGAACTGGATCTCAATCTGGATGATGACCAGGCCGAGAGTGCGGCGGCATCCCAGGAGACCCCGGCGGCGGCCAAGGCCGAGCCCAAACCCGCCCCGTCTGCTCCCGCCAGTTCCCCGTCTGCAGGGCAGAAGGTAGTCGCGACGCCGCCATCGGCCCAGACTTCGCCCAATGGTCGCAACAAGGTGGAAGTGGGTTCGCTCATTGATTCCAGTGTTTCCCCGTCTTCCCCGCCCGAAACGGCGACGGTGTCAAGTAATGTGAAGGCCCCGGCCGAAGTGGCCGAACCGGGAAGGGAGACGGTGGCGGTTGAGCCCAAGATCGCCCCACCTGCGGCCGCGGTCACCACCGCTGCGGCCATCGCGGGTGAATCAGACACCACCATGGAGGCGTTGGCGGAAACCAGATCCTGTATGTCTCACCGGGCAGGATTGCCGACCCGACCGCGGGCTTCCCTGACACGCGCGTGGCCCAGTCCCAATCGCACGGCTTTGCGGCGACCGCTGGCACCCATACGCATGCGTCAGGGCAAGGGATTCCACGGACGGCTTCTGCTGGCTCGTTGGCGGTGAACTTGCGGTTTGACGGGAAGGCGGGACGCAGTGGCAGCCGCTTGGTTGTCCCCCCCCAGGCCCTTCTCCTCCCGTTTGCCCTTCCGGTTCAGGGTGGCAACGGCCGGAAAACCTGTCCGGTTTCTCGTCCACGGTGGGCAGCAAGCCTGATGTGACCTGTGTAACGACAAGGGATGAGGCTGGCCAACAGCGTCGGATGCCGGCCGGAAGCCCCAAGACATGCCAGGCCAAGGCGGGGGTGACCGCAAAACGGCGTGTCTGATCCCGATTGGTCCTGCCTTCCATGGTTTATGGGACCACAGGGCGATACAGTTCTGTCACGGTATGCTGGATGCGCTTTGCGGTGCCGTCTGCGCCTGAGGCAAAGTTCAGGCCCAGGCCCACAACCCGACGGCTGCCCTCCATATAACCCCGGCCGTACGCCTTTTCCTCAATCTGGTTCAAGGCTTGGGCAGCGGTCTTCCGGTACTTCAATTCGATCACACAGACATGATCCGGAAATGCCAGCACCATGTCGGGCCGTCCGCTCCATTCATGGGGTTCTGACCGGAAATCGATTTGCATCAGCTGGCAAAGGGCGTGCAGTACCAGGTGATAATCGGACTCATGCTGCAGTTTCTCGCCCGGGATACCCGCAAAAAAGGCGGTCAGCCGACGACAGAACGTATCATAGTTTCCTTCCTGCAACGCGGCATGCAAGCCGCGCAACGTGTGATAGTCGGGCATTTCCCGGGTGTATAGCGCCATGAGGTTTTCGGCATAGGTAAGGCTGACTTCCCGATTGGGATAAGCCAGGTGCAGGGTCGTCCCATCATCGCCCCGCAGTGTGTAATAGCCTGTTTGCAACATGAGGGCGGGATAGTCCAGGCGGTTCAGATCGTATGTGGCGTGATCCAGGGAATGGAGCGCAGGCAGTTTGGCCGACAGGGTATAGCGTCCCTGCTTCACCAGGCGGATCAGGAATTCCGGGGTGCCGGATTCAGCCCAGAAATTGGGCCAGCCCAGTTGCTTCCATTGTTCGGCGAGCTCGCGGTGTTGCAGGCCGTGCAGACAGGCACACAGGGAAAACGGATTGTACAGATGTTCCGCCTGGCCGACGAGCTTGAAACGATAACCATTGTAATGGTCCCGCAACTCTGCCAGCAGATCCGCTGTCCGCCAACCAAGATGGGCCGCGCCCACTTCCAGGTAGGGGTACATCAGGGTCTGTACTTCCTGTTCTGTGAAACCACACAGGTTGGCGTACAGGGGATTCCACGTAATATCCCGCAGATTGTTGAAAGCGGAAAACAGGGTGACATGGGCGAAGCGGCTGACGCCCGTCACAAAAACAAAATGCAGGGATTGCTCGTTGGCTTTCAGCACCACATAAAAGTTGCGCAAAGTGGCCAGAATGGGGTCGGGGGCAATATCGCGCCCCATGAGATGGGTGATGGGAGCATCATATTCGTCAACCAGGACGACCGGCCGCTGACCGTAGTGTTGCGCCAAATGCATGATCAGCCGCCCCAGGCGTTGGGCAGGGGGTACATCTGTGCCCAATTGGATCGTCCCTGTCTCTGGCGTGGGCGCCAGATCCATATTGACACCGCGCTGATACCACTGCGTGTACACATCTTCCAACTGCAACAGCAGGTTGGTACGCAATTCCCCTGCGGTATCTGCGGCCACCGTGGACATGTCCAGCCGGATGACGGGCCGAACCGGTTGCAAGGGAGCTGCCCCCTGCAGCGCAGTGCCGGCAAACAGGGCTGCGGCAGGGATGGCGGCTGCCGTGGCGTTGGCAGCCGATGGGGCTATGGGTCTGACTTTAGGCAGTACGCCCTGAAAGTAGGCTTCCAGCGTGGAAAGCAGGAGGGTCTTGCCGAAACGGCGGGGGCGGGCCAGAAACAGGTATTTGTTGCCAGGTGCCAGCAGATGCGCAAAGTAATAGGTTTTGTCTATATACAGGCCGCCCTGGGAACGAATAGAGACGTATTCGGACTCGGAGGCATGCAGAGATGGCAGATGGTCAGACATCAGGAAGCCTTGCAGATGGACTGTCTCTATTATATCCGGGCAAACGGGGCAAAGCTGTGACGTGCAACAGTCTTCGTCTGTCACCCTGTGAAGGCTTCAACGTATACAATGATGTGATGCATGTCCCTCTACTGCCAATTGGTAATGCCGCATGACTGCCACGGATGTCCCCAGCCCTGAGGCACAGTTCGATCACGATGAAGGCCGCATGAGCCTGATGGCCCATCTTCGGGAGTTGCGCATGCGCCTGATTTGGGTTCTGGGCGGGTTGATCCTGGGCACAATGCTGGGGATGCTGATCTCGGAAAAGGTGCTCCATATCATCGTTACCGACTGGAATGTGACCTTGCAGGCTATCACCCCCTTTGAAAACATTGCCACGTTTTTCCGGGTGAGCTTCACCCTGGGTTCGGCCTTGGCTACGCCTGTCATCATTTACCAGGGCCTGGCTTTCATCGTGCCCGGCCTGTATCCGCACGAAAAACGCAGCCTGATGCTGATCATGCCGGGCATCGTGTTCCTGTTCCTGGGCGGCGCCGCCTTTGCCTATTATGTGATGTTGCCGGTGGCGGTCGCCTTTCTCCAGAATTTCTGGGAAGATGTCATCAACGCCAACTGGAGTGCCCGGGAGTTTGTCAACTTTGTGATTCGGATCGTGTTCTGGATTGGCATCTTCTTTGAATTGCCCCTGATCATGGCATTCCTGTCCCGGATCGGCATTGTCAGTGGTCCCCGCCTGTTGGGCTGGTGGCGCTATGCCATTGTGATCAGTGCCATCGTGGCGGCCGTCATCACCCCCACCATCGATCCGGTCAACATGTCCATCGCCCTGGCCCCGCTCATCCTGCTATACTTCATTGGGGTAGGGCTCGCCTATATCCTGTATCGTCCCCGGGAGCCCCGTGATTTCACCCAAGATGACGAGGAGTAGTGACTGATGGATCGCAATCGGAAAATTGCCCGGAAGGAAATGGTCCGTCGGGAAATCATGCGGGTCCGCAATGAAATCAATTCCCTCAACATGGGGGGCAACCGCCAATCCATGAAGCGCACCAAGAAGCAGGTGCGTCATCTGGAAGCCCGTCTGGATAAACTGATGGCCGAGGAAAGTTCCTTGCGCATTGAAATTGACAAGACGGCGCCCGACGCAGCGGAGCCTGTGCAATCCTGAGCCAGACCGGGGGCCTGCCCTGGCCCCCGGCCGGGAAATGCGCCTGGCGGCCCCGGGTGCCTGTGGGCCGGAACGGACCGTGGGTTGCTCCCATCAGATGTGCTGCAGACGGGGTTGTCGCAGTACTTGGGCGACGGTGCCTGCCAAGTCCGCGTCCGAATGAATACACGTGTCCGCAAGTGACAGCGTGTATGGTGGCATTGTCAGGGATGCCCTCACTTCAGGTTAGCCATGTGCATGGCCTCGGGGGAAACCGTGGGCAAAACCCCGCGTATGACCCGGTATGCGCGCCACGGGCCGACAGCCTGCAGGTGCATGCTCGCTATCCGTCTCCCGTGGGTCAGGGCCATGGCGCTGTCACACAGGATGCCGGTCAGGGGTACCCTATGGTCCCTGAACCCCCTGGATCTTGAGCGTGAGGGGATTCGGCCACTGCAGGTCGTTGTAGAGACGTTGGGTGCGGCAGTAGGTCACTTCAATGCCGGTAGCCGTGGGCTTCCATCGTGGCCGTGGATCTACGTCCGGCTGATACTCCAAAGTCCGTCCTGAGGATCCCAAAACCGAAATCTCGGCGTTGGCCTGCAGACGGATGCCGTCAATGGAGACCGTCCGCCAGGCGCCGAAAGGCATCGGGGGGCCCAGATCGATAGCATAGACCACGGCCCCATCGGTGCTTTGCGTAAACATGAGATCGCCTTGCCGCGCCTGCCGCCAGGGACGTGTGGCCTGCACGGCTTCGCCATTGACGAACATCCACAGTCCCAGCTCGCGCACTCGATCATCCTTGTCCCGGGGCAGGCGGCCGTCGGCGTCCGGACCGCCAATGGCCAGCAGGAGCGTCCCACCGCGGGCGCGGATATCCACCAGCAGTTCAATGAGCTCCCGACCACTTTTGTTGGCATCATTGCCGGCCCGGTATTGCCACTGGCGGCCAATCGTATAATGCACTTCGAAGGGGCCCTGCACATCGCTGCCGGCTTCCTGTTCCGGGGTGATGATGCCGCCCCGGGTCACCATCAGATCCGGTTTCAGATCCCACGCAAACTCGACCAGCGCGGCGGTGGCATCCCGGTAGCCGTCTACACACAGAATGTCCGGATCATAGATTTCGATCAGTTCGCGCAATTGCTGCTGATCATAGGCCAGCAGGTCGGGATTCCGCTCGGGATTGCAGTAGTCCCGGGCTCGTGTCACTTCGCGTCCGCGTCGCCACTGAAACCAGGCGTCGTCCGGCGAAAAGTAGAAGCCGATGGGCAGTCCCTGTGCGCGCAGGGCATGGGTATAGGCGTGCAGGACATCCAGGCCCAGGGGGGTGTTGGTGACCTTGAAATCCGTAGTGGCGGTATCCCACATGCAGAATCCGTTGTGGTTCTTGGCCGTTACGGTGACATAGCCAAAGCCACACGATGCGGCAAGGCGCGCATACCAGGCTGCATCAAAGTGTCGGGGACAGAACCACTGGGGAAGATGGTGGAAATACCGTTCCAGGTAGCTCCGGGATGCGCCTACCACGGAATGGGCATTGACCATGCCAAAGTGGGCATCCACAGTCCAGTAGAGGTACATGCCCATGGCCATGTTCTGGTACCAGTCCAGCCGTTCCCGGGTATTGGTGCGCTGGGTAAAGACACCCTGGGAAGCGCGGTCCTGGTCCAGGAGCTGCCGGCTTGTGTTCGCTTGGGTTCCCATGGTCAACATATCCTCCACGTCCATGTCACATCAGATGAAAAACAACAGGCTGCCATCGGCCTCCCTTTTCATCGGTAGCAAAACAGGGAAATGCCTGTAATGATATAATTGTATCTCATTCCGGCTGCGCGAATCTGGCGCCTGCCGGTTGCGCAGGAACAGCACCAGGACCGACCGGAGTTCCCTGCTGCCCTCATAGGATGCCAGGGACCCGGGCTTTCCGTGCTTCGGGCTCCGTATGCTGGGCCTCCTGTCACCCTGCAGAGGTCGCCCCTAATCCTGTGGGGGAAACCGGATTGTCGATTCAGCCCATGGCGCGCATCCGGGTGCCGGAGGGGAAATCCGTGCGCATCGGCCATGGTCGGCATGGGGCGCGGCAGAGACCCGTTGCCTCGCCCCACAATGCTGCACAGTGCCCCCGGCCGCAATTTTTCAGGTCTGCACCGGCGGGGCATTCCACGCCTGCACCTGCACATCTTCACCCGTGTGCGACACCTGGATGGTCCTCCTCTCGGCGACGTCCAGCCAGAAATAGGAGTCGGCACAGGAAAACCGATCCGTGAGGCCAGGGGTATGAAAATGGACACCGACGGCCGGGCAGGGACCGTCATTGGTGACGGTGACAGTGCCTGCCCCGGTTTCCGTGCGCAGGACGGTACGGGGCAGATGGAACAGGCATCCCTGGACCTGGGTATAGTTGAGCCAGTAGAAGGTACGATCGGCCACCCGATTGCCTACCAGGACTTCCGCCACCAGCAACAGGGGTATGTTGAAAGTCTGGTCCGCAGTCAGGGAAAGCGTGCCCACTTTCCGCACCCTTTCCCAGGCGCCTGCCATGCCTCGTCTCTCAAATACGGCCAGCTGCTCCAGATCCTGGCCGAAAGCCCTGGCGCGCACTTTCCAGTCGCGGGTATGCAGGTCATTGGCATCATCCAGCAGGAACACGGGCAGATCCACGGGTTCGCCGGCCAGCGACATGCGGGGCACCAGGATACAGGCGTGAAGCGGCGCATAGGCCTGCTTCAGGACATGGTAGGCAATCTTGGGGGCCCCATACCAGTCCACCGTGGACCAGGAAGCAGCCGGATTGTTGTCATTGAGTTTGTAGTAACAGACGCCGGTGGAATGGGGCCACTGGGTGCGATTGAGTTCCAGTACGTGCCGCATGCCCGTAGCCTGGGTCATCTGGATGCCGAGAATGAGGTTGGCCAGCGAGTCATTGGGTACCCAGTCCCCTACATACTGGGAATGGATGGCCAACCCGCTCTTCTTGTTGAAAACAGGCATGTGGTGGGCAATGGAACCGTCGGCCCGCGGCGGCCAGATGGCCTGTTCCTCAGGGGGGAGAAACCGTAACGTGGACTCCAGCGACGGCAGGGAAGCTACACCAAACTCACCGATGAAAGGGGCTTTCATGGACAGCCATTTGTCCAGGGGCTGGCGTCCCCAATACACATCATAGTTGTGCATGCTGCCACCCCAGGGCTCGGCCCTGTGATACGGCCGGGTGCCATCGAGTTCGACACTGTACCGGCCCATCATGGCGATGGCCTCGCCTTCCGGCTCGCTGGATTCGTTGCCCGCCCCGTACATGACCAGCGACGGATGATTGCGAATGCGCAAGGTGGTGTGGCGTACGGTCTCGTCAAGGATGTCCAGCGGCTGCACGGCGTGGGAATTCCAGGCCGTGGGCCATTCCTGCAGAATCATGACCCCGTAGCGGTCTGCCAGATCGAAGAAATCATCGGTCTCAGGCATGCCGGAACCCCACGCGCGCAGCATGTGAATGTGGGAGTCGCGCGCCATGGCAAAGAAGCGCTCGTACCATGCCCTGTCGAAGCGCATGAGCGCGTCCATGGTGCACCAGTTGGCGCCCTTGATGAACATCTCACGCCCATTGATTACGAAAGTCCAATTGTATTTGTCAGGACTGGGACCATCCGGCAGGGGCCGCATTTCGATCGTGCGCAAGCCAAAACGGGTTTCACACCGGTCGCAGCCTGCCGGGTCCTGGCTCGCAAAGCCCAGTTCCAGGCGATAGAAATCCGGATCCCCGTGATCGGCCGGCCACCAGAGATGGGCATGGGGGATCGCGATCTCCAGCCGGACTTCATGCGTGCCGCCTGCACATTGGACGTCATGGTGAAAATGGCGTTGTGGTCCTTCGAAATTGGCTGGCGCAATGACACCGGTGAGACGGCCACTCCAGGCTGCAGGCGGACCGTCCAGCATCACGCTCAGCTGGATCCGTCCCGCTTCCAGATCCAGGGTTGCCACAAAGGGATCCCGGAGCCGAACGGGGGCCCGTCCCTGCAGTGCGACAGGACGCCAGATGCCCACCGTGGGCAGGTTGATGTAGTGCCAGCCGTAGGAGTTGTTGAAGGTGGCAGTGTCCACCCACCCGATATTCATGCCATCAAAGTAGGGCGTGGGCTCGGATTGGCTCAGACGGAAGGGAGCCGGCTGCAGGCGCACCACCAGCTCATTCTGCTCGTCCAGGAGTGCGGCGACCGGGAATTCGAACTCGCCGAACATCCCACGGTGCGCACCGAGGTGGTGACCGTTGAGCCATACATCGCAGGCATCGAAAACACCGTGGAACTTCAGATGCTGGGCGTCGCCGGGATGGGGAAAGGTCTTGCGCAGCCACCAGGTGCGGAATCCCTCCGGATAGGCAATCTCATCGTTCAGGCCCACATAGGGATCCGGAATGCGATCGGCTTCCAGCAATGCCGTATGTACACTGCAGGGCACCTGGGCCTCAATTGCGTCATGCCAGACTTGGCCCAGGCGATCCTCCTCCGTCATTTCCGCCGCCATCTCCCACGGACCGCTGAGATCCACACAGGGTGGCCCTGCCGGTATGTCCACGCCACCCGCTTGCAGGGCGATGGGCGAACGCGCGCCATCCAGGGGCGACCCCTGGGGGGCAAATTCCTCAAGATCGAGCTGGTCCAAACTCTTCACGGTCTCGGTCATTTTCAACTCCTTGGTCCATGCAGGGCCACAGATTTTCTCGCCTGGCTCCGGTTACGGTTGGTTCACGGCACTAAGGCTGACGGCAAGGGGGGATCCGATGTCCACGGTGGATCTGTCCTGGGGCCATGTGCATGCATGCTGATATCCCCCAGGCGGCCCGCGGCTTATACGCCCTGCAATTCCAGCTCCGAGACGAAATGACAGCTGGCGCTGTGATGCTGTCCCTGCAGCAGCAGGGGCGGATCGTCGGTGCGGCAGATATCCTGGGCATAGGCACAGCGGGGATGGAAGTGACAGCCACGGGGCGGATGGGCCGGATTGGCTACTTCACCGGGTAGAATAATGCGATTGACCTCCCGGTCCGGATCCGGTTTGGGTACAGCCGACAACAGCGCTTCAGTGTACGGATGCAGGGGATGGTGGAACAGCTGCCGGGTCGGACCGCTTTCCACCACCCGGCCGCAGTACATGACCGCCACGCGATCCGAGATATGTTCCACCACACTCAGATCGTGGGTGATGAACAGAAAGGTGAGCTGAAATTCCTGTTGCAGATCCTTGAGCATATTCAGGATCTGGGCCTGAATCGACACATCCAGAGCCGATACCGGCTCATCCGCCACAATCAGCTTGGGATTGGTGGCCAGGGCCCGCGCAATGCCGATACGCTGCCGCTGTCCGCCACTGAAGGCATGCGGATAGCGGTGCAGGTGCTTGGCTTCCAGCCCCACGACCTCGATCAGGGCCCGCACCCGATCCTCCGCCTCCCCCGTTTTGAGTCCTTCCAGTTTGCGCAGGGGTTCACTGACAATGTCCAGCACGGTCCAGCGGGGATCGAGCGACATGAAAGGATCCTGGAAAATCATGGACATGTGACGGCGGTAGGCCCGCAGGGTCTTGGTGTTGGCTGTGGCCAGGTTGAGGGTGTCATCCTCATCCACATGCAATAGCAAAGTGCCACTCGTGGGTTTCTGCGCACGCACCACGCAATGGCCCAACGTGGTCTTGCCCGACCCGGATTCGCCCACCAGGCCCAGAGTCTCACCAGAGGACAGGGCCAGGTCCACGCCATCCACCGCACGGACATGTCCGACCACACGGCGCAGAAGGCCCTTCTGTACCGGGAAGTACTTGCGCAGAGCCTCGGCCTGCAGCAGGGGTTTCGTGCCTTCGCCCAGTGCCTTCATGATGACGCCTCGGTCTGCTGGCTGTGCAGAAAACAGCGCACAGCGTGATGGGGCTGGAGGTCGACCAGGGCCGGTATGGCCTGATCACAAACGCCCTCTATCCGGTCCGGACACCGCTCCAGAAAACCACAGATGGCTGGCGGGTCCAGGGGAATCGGTACCGTGCCGGCAATCGTACTGAGGCGGGAGGTTTCCTCGCCCAGGCGGGGGATGGATTGCATCAGCCGAATCGTATAGGGGTGTTGCGGATTGTGGAATATCTCCCGTACCGGACCCGCCTCCACGATGCGACCCAGGTACATGACCGCCACATGGTCACAGGTTTCGGCGATCACCCCCAGATCATGGGTGATGAACAGGACGGACATCTGGTGTTCCGTCTGCAATTCCCGTATCAATTCCAGAATCTGGGCCTGCACCGTGACATCCAGGGCGGTAGTGGGCTCGTCGGCCACCAGCAGGGAGGGCTGGCAGGACAGGGCCATGGCAATCATGACACGCTGCCGCATGCCGCCGGACAACTGATGGGGAAATTCGTTGAGGCGCTGGGCCGGGTCCGGTATGCCCACGCGTTCCAGCAGGCCGAGAGCCTGCTGGCGCGCCTCCCGGCGGCTGACATCCCGATGCAGGCAGATGGCTTCCCCAATCTGGTTGCCAATGGAGTGAACCGGACTGAGGGAAGTCATGGGTTCCTGAAAGATCATGGTAATCTCGCTGCCCCGGATGGCACGCATATCCGCCCCGGCGGCATCCAGGCTGACCAGATCCTGGATACCATTCTGCCGTGTGCGGAAGTGTATGGCGCCCTCCACGATCTGTCCGGGACGGGGCACGATGCGCAGTATGGAACGGGCTGTCACACTTTTGCCGCATCCGCTTTCGCCAATGAGACCCAGCGTAGAGCGCTCGGGCACTGTGAAATCCACACCGTCGACGGCTTTCAGGATGCCGTCGTCAGTGTAGAACCAGGTTCTTAGCCCCTGTACGGCCAACAGGGCGTCTGGCGTGGTGGAATCATTCTGCATTGTACTGTTCCGAAGAAAGCGCCGTACAGGAGACGGGCCTGCGGGTTCGTGATCCTGCTGTTGCATGCCTGGCTGGGAGCACTGGCTGCGATCCCACACAGGAAGGAAAGCTGCCTTGCCTATTATCAGATGACATCCGCCATTTGACAATCCGGATTTACCGTCATTGGCAAAAGCCGACCTGCAGTGTCACCGCCGTGCGGGCCGGAATCACGCGTACGAGGCCAGGATCCCCTGCCGGTTGCCGTTAACCTTTCCTCTGGCAATGCCGGATATCACCGCCAGGAGCGCCGTGCGGGCCCGGATTGTCTCCCATGGTGCATGGTCCGGAATCATCCTGGCGGACAAGATGCCTGCGGCCGTTGCCGGGTAGCTGCAGCCCTCTGACCGGCTTTCCTGTATCCGTGACCCTGATGCCCGGCCCGCACAGAAGCAACCGTGAAATGGCCGGAAGAAAAACATGGCCGCAAACCTCAGACAAGGTCCGGGAGGCAGCTTTCAGCGTGGTTGACTCGATTTCCTTCCCCACCTACAATGCAGGTACCACTTTGATCCTGGGGGTCTGCTTGCCGGGAACTCTCCTGTCCGGGAGAGCACTGCGCGTGACACACGACACGCGCATCGCTGTGGGGTACCGATTGCCTCACCCCCACTCCAGATAACAGGCGTCGGAGCGGACGTTTCTTCCAGCCAGTCCAGGAGGTTAGACATGGTACGGAAAACCGTTGATGTCAGGTTAATGTTGGTACTTGCGTTGAGTATGGTTCTGTTGATGGCCGCCTGCGGTCCGGCGGAGGCACCTGCGGAAGTTGAAGCCCCGGCGGCCGAGGCCCCGGCAGACACGGCCATGGCGGATGATGGCTGTGCGTACAATGAGGCTCCCATGCTGGCCGAACAGGTTGCCGCGGGAACATTGCCCGGTGTCTGTGAACGGCTGCCCATTGATCCTCTGGTGCTGGGCGAAGGTCTCGCCGTCAATCCGGATTGGGTTGACGTGCAGATCGGCGACTATGGCGGTGAAATCATCTACACCGTTGTGCATGTCGAAATGAAGGAGCCCATTTTCATCACGGACAATCGGGAGCCCAAGATCCAGGCCGGCGGTGTCTACAAGAATTTGGACATCAGTGACGACTTCACCGAAATGACGTTCACCCTGCGGGCTGGTCACAAGTGGTCGGATGGGGCACCGTTGACCACAGAGGATGTGGCCTTCGCCGTGGAAGGGGTGCTGCAAAATGATGACCTCTATCCGGCCATGCCCAATTATCTCCTTACCGGCGGGATTGGGGGTGCTGAAGAGCCGACCCTGGAAGTCATCGACGACTTTACGTTCAAACTGGTATATCCGGCTCCGTACAACTCCTTTGAATACAATCTCACAGCCCTGGGCACCGGCTATTACGATCTGCTCAAGCCGAAGCACCACATGGGCAAGTACCACACGGCCTATGGGGACGCTGAGGACATCAACGCCATGGTGGCGGAGGAAGGGCTGGAAACCTGGGTGGATCTGTTCAGCCAGACCGATATGCGCATGTGGCAAAACACCGCTGACCATTCCATCGGGTTTCCCCAGTTGAATACGTACCTGCTGACCGAACATGAAGGCGATCGGTACACCCTGGTCCGCAATCCCTACTATTACGCTGTGGATACGGCAGGCAACCAGTTGCCCTATCCGGACTATCGCAAGTACGTCAATATCGGATTCTCGGCCAAGGAACAGGCAGAACTCCTCATGTTCTCCCGGCAGGCCCACTATCACTGGCAGACCGACCTGACCGTACTGCCCCTGATGATCGAGCGCCAGGAAGAAGGGAACTACATCACGCTCATATATCCCAACAAGGATTCGCGGATGTTCTATCTCAACCTGAGTCACGATGATCCGGGTTGGCGTGCGGCGGTCAATGATGGCCGCTTCCGGGAGGCGCTGCAACTGGCCATAGACAGCCAGGAACTGCTGGACGAACTGTATTTTGGACAGGGTTCACTCCCGATTACGCAGACGGCCGCCTATGACCCGGATGGGGCCAGCGCCCTGCTGGACGAAATGGGCATGACCGCGCGGGATGCCGATGGCTTCCGGCTGGGGCCGGATGGCGAGCCCTTCGAGATCTTTATCACGCTGGACCCATGGGGCGGCTACTTTGAACAGGCCCCCTTCCTGAAAGACTACTTTGAAGCGGTGGGCCTGCGTACGGATTACCAGCAATTCGAGACCGGCATCACGAGCCAGATGCGGCGCGCCAACGAGCACAAGTCCGGCATCACGTGGAACACGGCGCCTCTCTGGCATTCCCATAACGCGTCCTATCCGGAATACCTGCCCAACACCAATACGGGACCCCTGTACCAGGCCTGGTACCAGTCCGACGGGGAAAGCGGCGAGGAACCACCGGCCTGGCTGGCAGAACTCTTTACGATCCAGGAAAATCTGGCCCAGTATGCCTTCGGCACTCCCGAATTTCAGGAGTGGGAACAGACACGCAACGACTGGATCTATGACAACAATCCCTTCCATACTTTCGTGGAGCAACCCGGCATTTATCACATGTTTTCCAACTGCCTGGGCAATGTCGTGACCGGCCCTGTGTTCCATCATGGTTCGTGGACCAGTCACAAGCTGCTTTACGTCAAGAGCGATTGTGAAATGAATTAGATGGTTGCCTCCTGGGTCCAGAAACAGGCGGTCCTGCCGCGGTGTGGGCCCAGGGGTATGGCTTTGTGAGTGGGCCATGACGCACTCGGACCAGGCTGCCAGGTGAAAACCGGCAGCCTGGCAGGATCCGTGAAGAGATTAGATTGTCGTACTGTCAGTTGGAGGGAGATGATGACCCGGGTATGGTCTGGTTGCCACAGGGATCAGGATCCTGCATGGGATCCCCTTGCCGACCAGGAATGGCTCGCATGAACCCGTTCCGGAAACAGTGTTCCGGGAGCCACGGGATCCGTGCAGGGCTTCATTCTTCCCGTTTTGACTTGCAAGTGTCACAGCAAGATGGGCCTGGATGACTCCAGGCGGTCTTGCCCCTTTTTCAGGAGAAAGCAAATGAATACGCACGAAAAGTCACATCAGCGAGGAGCCCATCCGGTCACAGCTTCCCCTGCCGTATGGCGCACAGGTCCTTTGTCCCGGCGGCGTTTCCTGCAGTCGGTCTCGGTCGTTGCCGGGGCAGGTATCTTGGCCAGTCTCACCAGCTGTGTTGCCCCCGCGGCCACAGCCCCGACCGCAGAGGCGGTGGAACTGCGCTTTATCAAGCTGGCGATGAGTGATCCGGTCGCCGACTATTTCACGGATACTGCCCTGCCCGGTTTCGAGGCGGCGCACGAAGGCGTCACCGTTACGGTGGACATGAGCACCTGGGGCCAACTGGGCGAGAAACTGCTGACCAGTTTCGCCGGCAACATTCCGGTGGATCTGGTAGAAACCGGGAGCGACTGGGTGGGACCCTACGCCAAGCGGGATCAGTTTTTGTCGGTGGAAGATTATGTGGCGAACCAGTACCAGGATGAGATCGGCGATTTCTATCCCGAGATGGTGGAGCTGTCGCGCTACAACGGCCAGTTGATGGCGTTGCCCTATGTGCTGGATATTCGCACCATGTGCTATCGCAAGGATCACTTTGAAGAAGCGGGTCTCGATCCGGAAGTGCCGCCTGACACCTGGGATGACCTGGTGGAATTTGGCACCAAGCTGGTGCAGTTCGACGATCAGGACAATTTCACCCGTGCGGGCTATGTGCTCAATGCCGCCGGTCCCGGCGGCGCCTTCTTTGAATACTGGTACTTGCTGGTGCAAAACGGTTCCGGCGTGGTGATCCCCTGGGGCAGTTGGGATCCGGAAGATGTATCGTTCAATGGTCCCGAGGGCCTGGAAGCCTTGGAGTTTATGCACTCCCTCATCCATGAACATCGCATTTCCCCCATCACCGGGATGTCCAGCCAAAATCCCAGCCTCTCCCCCTTGGGCGCAGGCGTGGCTTCCATGCACAACAGGGGGGCCTGGGAAATTGGCAATTGGAAACAGAACCAGCCTGACAACCTGCCTCTGCTGGGGGTAGGCACACCGCTGATGAAAGTCAAGCGCCTGCAATATGCGGTGCCCAATGTCTATGCCATTGGTACCAACACCCGGAACCCGGATCAGGCATGGGATCTGATGACGTACATGATCTCCACCGACATCATGACGGGCCTGCTGGCACCGGACAACTTCAACCCGCCGCGCCTCTCTATCGCCGCCGAAGCCGAATACATGCAGGATCCCCTGCTGCAGAAATTCCAGGCCATACCGGAACAGGGTTGGGGTACCACAACGCCCCAGGCCGTTGACTTCCCCACGCTGGAACTGATAGGCCAATATGTCCAGGCTGCGTTGCGTGACGAAATGGGATTGCAGGCGGCCCTGGATGCGGCCGCGGAAGAGGTCAAGCAAAAGATCATTGAGGCGCTGGAGGCCTGACCGACAGCTGTGAGATGAACCTGCTGCCCTGGATGCAGAGCCGAAGTGCTGCAGACGAACGCCCTGGCTGGACCGGGATCCCGGTCCAGCCAGGGCGTGCCATGACACAGTGCCTTTCCCGCCGGCGGTCCCCTGCCCGACCCTGAGCGGAAGTTTCTGTACCTTGGGTTGCGGATGACTGTGCCGGGACTATGGCCGCAGACCACAAGGATCATGGTGGCGGATACATTTCCGGAGGCATGAGGACCGGAAAGCGGGATGTTAACCCCTGTGCCCTGCCACGGCAGACAGCAATGCCCGTTGTGGGCAGGCACTTTCTGATGTATCAGGGACCATAGTCTGCCACCGAATTGTTCCAGGACCGCGGGGATTGTTCATGTCTGCCTATGCCGGGAAGCGCAAGGTACTTCCGCCCCCAAGACCGTGGTGGCCCAGGCTGACGCGGCAGGAGCGGGCGGCCTGCCTGTTTGTCCTGCCCCTGATGATTCTGCTGACCGTCTTCTGGATTGTGCCCTCGCTTTCTTCCCTCTTTTACAGCCTGACCAACTACAGCGTGGTCAGCGCCACGCGCTGGGTGGGTGGCGAAAACTACCTGCGCCTGCGCGATGACTGGCTGTTCTGGCGGTCATTGCTCAATTCTGCCTATTTTACGCTGGGCAACATACCGTTGCTGCTGGTTTGCGGATTGACCCTGGCCGTCACGCTGAACAGTGTGCGCCTGCGCTTTCGCTATTTCTTTCGGGTGGTCTTCTACCTGCCTCTGGTGACGTCCTCCATTGCCCTGTCCATGGTCTGGCTGTGGCTCTTCGATCCCCATCTGGGATTGCTTAACCTGATCCTGAATGCGGTGGGACTGCCGTCCCAGCCCTGGCTGCAGAGTACCCGGCAGGCGATGCCCTCCATCATTCTCATGAGTGTATGGGGCGGGGTGGGAGGCACCATGCTGATCTACCTGGCAGGCCTGCAGGGCATCTCGGAACAGATCTACGAAGCAGCACAGGTGGATGGCGCCACAGTTTGGCAATCGTTCTGGCGGATTACGCTGCCTTTGCTGCGACCCGTCACGCTCTATGTCCTGGTAACCAGCATTATCGGATCCTTTCAGATCTTCGGCCCTATCTTCGCCATGACCAGTGGAGGCCCCGCCTTTGCCACGACCACCATTGTGCATCAGATCTATATCAATGGATTCCGGTATTTCAATATGGGGTATGCTGCGGCCCAATCCTGGATCCTGTTCCTGTTGCTGCTGGGCCTGTCCATTGCCAATCTGCGTCTGATGACACGTGGCCTGGATGTATAGGCAGGACTGGTAGCCTCACGCCTGCATGCCTATGAAGACCACGGCGCTTTCGTCGGTCCCCGCGCGGGACCTGCAGCTGGGTACAAGACTGCTGGTGCTGGTACAGTATCTGGTGCTGGGCCTGGTCGCGCTTTCCATGCTGATGCCCTTCCTGTGGATGTTCCTCACTTCGCTCAAGCCGCAGGAGGACATGTTCCAGATTCCGCCCGTGATCTTCACCTTGCGCTATACCCTGGAAAATTTCGTCCGGGCCTGGACCCGCGGCAATTTTGACCGGTTTCTGCTGAACAGCATGGTGGTGTCCGGGTCCGTCACAGTGCTGAATCTCGGGGTCACGTCCCTGGCGGGATATGCCTTCGCCCGGCTGCAGTGGCGCCTGCGGGAAGTGTGTTTCCTGATCGTGCTCTCGGTGATGATGCTGCCCGGGCTGATTGCCCTGATCCCCACTTTCCTGATTGTGAAATCCATCCCGCTGGCCGGCGGCAACAATTGGTTGGGTCAGCATGGTACCGGCTGGCTGGACAGTTATCCGGGCCTGATATTTCCCTTTGTGGGCAGTGGCTTCTTTGTTTTTCTGTTGCGCCAGTTCTTTCTCACCTTGCCCAAGGAACTGGAAGATGCCGCCCGCATTGACGGCAGCAGCGAGTTTGGGGTCTTCTGGCGGATTATCCTGCCCCTGTGCAAACCGGTGCTGGCCGTAGTCGCCCTGTTCAGTTTTCAGGCTTCCTGGAATGATTTCCTGTGGCCCCTGGTGATTATCCAGAGTGACCGCATGCGCACGGTGCAGCTGGGTCTGGCCCTGTTCCGCACGCAGACACGTATCAACTGGGGGGTCCTGATGGCCGGAACCACTGTGGCCACCCTGCCTACGGTCTTCCTGTTCCTTTCGTTTCAGCAATATTTTGTGCGGGGCATTGCCCTGACCGGCATCAAGGGCTAAGCATCTGCCATTGTCGGCTGCCGGTTGGTCTGGGCGCAGATCCCGTCCCGGCTGGACCAGACCGCAGGTGCCACACCCGGAAGAACTACCAGGCCTCTCCAGGTCAGGATGCGTCGTGGCAACGCCAGTACCCGCTTCATGTCGGTACTTTCTTGTGCTGTTGTCGCGGAGCGCAGGATCACGGACTGCAATGTAGCCGACAGGGGAACTGCAGATGGCAATTCAACCCCGGTTTATACGCCTGCGTGCCGGGGTTTGGCTACGGTGCCATGCAGTGTGGCGCCGGCATGCGCGGTGTCCGGGCCTTGTGGCCAGGCCAACCGCAACATCAGGCATTGCAGTACCGGTAGTTGTCCATGCGGTCCGTCAAGGCCAGTCGATCACTCAGCTTGGCCAGCATGTCGGCCTTGACCGCCACATGATCCGGATCATCCCAGAGATTGCGCAGTTCCAGGGGATCATTCTCGAGAATCGAACAGGACACCGTCACCGAAACCGCCGTAGATGCAAATCTTCCACCGTTCCGTGATCAGCATCCGGTACCGGCACATTTCGCTGGAGGTACCGTCTTCATCGAATTCGATCAGCTTGCCGTCCTGTTGGATGGGGGCCCCGGTCTCGATCGTTGCCCGCAGGGATTCCCCCGGCAGGATCACAGGTGCGGCCGGCTGGCCGCCGCGCAGGTCAAAGGCAGACTGATCAATCCCGGCATAGTCCAGGACCGTGGGCACAAAGTCCAGATGGCTGACCGGCTGGGCCTGCCGGGCGCCCTGCTGTCCCTGCGGCGTGTGCCAGAATCAGGGGGACCCGCACGACCGGTTCGTAGGGCCAGGGCCCCTTGAAGAGCAAGTGATGGGATCCCAGGTAGTCGCCATGGTCCGAAAGGAAGACGACAACGGTATTGTCGGCCAGACCCAGTTCTGCCACGGCTTCCCGCAAGCGCCCGACGCAATCGTCAATATGGGTAATCATGCCGTAGGTCTGGGCGATGGACTCCCGCAGAATCGCTTCATCCCAGTTTCGCATGTGTCGTTTGTCAAACCGTTCCAGAAAACCACAGGGTTCCTCCCGGTTCTCCCAGTTGGCCGGCAAGGTCACCTGGGCGGGATCGTACATCTCGCTGTAGGGCCGGGTGGCACAGAAGGGATGATGCGGATCCGGAAACGAGGGTGACAAGGAAGAAATTGTCTTCCCCCACGTCCCGGAGAAAGTCAATGCTCTTGCGGGTAATCCAGTCGTTGTAGTGCCACTCCGGCGGAATTTCCATGCGCCAGGACTGGGAACCGGGCAGGGAATAATAGGCCTTTTCCCGACTCAATTCCGCCTTGGTACCGGGCCGTTGGGCTTCCCACATCATTGACATAATCGCCATCGGACATAATGCACATGTCCGCCGACGTAATCCACGCTCTGGTACCCGTAGAAAGGCAGGGGCAAGGCCGTGATTTCGCCGGCGTTCCAGAGATCGCGGCCTTTCCCAGGTGGCTGGCTGGCCGGATGCATCCTTGGCATCGGTGCTGAAGGGCTGCAGGTGAATCTTGCCCACACAATGGGTGCGGTAGTCGTGTGCGGCCAGGGTTCCCGTGAGGGTGGGGATCCGTTCGTCCAGGTTGCAGCCGTTGGTGGTCAGACCATGCTGCCGGGGCGTCAGGCCTGTATGCAGCGAGGCCCGGGAGGGCTGGCATACGGGATTGGTGGGATAGGCCCGGGAGAAGGAGACACCCTCCTGACAGAGCTGATCCAGGTGGGGCGTCTGCACCTCCGCGTTGCCATTCCAGCCCAGACTGAAACTGTTCATCTGGTCCACGATGATGATCAGGAAATTCGGACGCATGACTTTCCCCTATCCTTTCAGGCCCGTCAGGGCAATGCCGCGAATGATTTGGCGCTGGAACAGCAGGAAGGCAATCACGACCGGGAAGACCGCAATGAACGCGCCGGCATTCTGCGCCGCAAAGTTGCGTTCGTACTCGGCCGCAAACGTGGCCAAGCCCACCGCCAGCGTGAACTTGGCGGTATTGGTGAGTACGACCAGGGGCCAAAGGAGGTTGTCCCAATTGCCCAGGAACTGGATGATGCCCATGGCGGCGAGCGCCGACGGTACCAGCGGCAAGGCCACTTGCACAAACAGGCGGGGTTCGCTGGCCCCGTCGATCCGGCCCGCATCCAGCAGTTCATTGGGCACACCGTGCATGAACTGGCGCATCAGGAAAATCCCGTAGGGCGTCACCACGGCGGGCAGGATGACCGCGGCGTAGGTGTTCAGGAGATTGGCCCAGAGTACCACCTGGTAATGGGGAATCAGCAACATGGGGCCCGGAATCATCATGGTGGCAATGATGACGTAGAACATGGGCTCCTTGAAGCGGAACTCGTATTTGTTCCACACAAAACCCAGGTAGGCGGAGGTCAACACGCTGAGCGGGGTCGCGATGCAGGTGATCAGCAGGCTATTCATGAAATAGCGCGAGAAATTGATCTTGGTCCAGGCCTTGATCAGGGACTCCAGCGTGAAGCTCTTGGGCAGGAAGGACGGGGGATAGGCACTGATTTCGGCTTCGGCCTTGAAGGTGGACATGCCCATCCAGAGCACAGGAAAAATCATGATCAGGGCACCGATGAGCAGCAACAGGTAGAGCAGCAGGGAAGCCAGATCGAGACGCCTGAGACCTCTCGGTGCCGTGAGGGTGGACATGGGGCAATCTCAGCTTCCGACATCCCAGGAACTGCGCAGAAAGCGTATCTGCAGGAAGGTCAGGAACATGATAATGGCAAACAGGATGAACGAGATGGCCGCTCCGTAGCCGAAGCGGAACAGTTCGAACGTCTTTTCATACAGCAACAGCACCACCGAGGTGGTGGCATACAGGGGGCCCCCGGCGGTCATGACGAACATGGGCACAAAGACCTGCAGGCTGTTGATGACGCCTACCACTACCACGAAGGACAGGGCGGGCATGAGCAGGGGCAAGGTGATGCGCAGGAACGTGGCCCGTGCGCCCGCGCCGTCGATCTGGGCGGCCTCGTAATAGGTGGGCGGTATGTTCTGCAGACCGGCCAGGAGAATGATCATGCGCACGCCCAGATACTTCCACAGGCCAAACAGAATCAGGCTGGGCATGGCGTATTGGGGGCGGGTCAGCCAGCCAATCTCGGGCGGCGGGGGCAAATTCAGCCAGTCCGCCATGGCAAAGATGCTGGTGTTCAGAATGCCGAAGCGCGGCTGATAGATGAATTCCCATACCAGGGCGACCCCCACCATGCTCGTCACAGTAGGCATGAAATAGCTGGCCCGGAAAAAAGCCTGAAAGCGCTTGACCGAATTGATCATGGCGGCCACCATCAGGCAGACGAGGGTGCCCAGGATGACATTGCCGAAGGCAAACTCAAAGGAATTCGCCATGGCTTGCCAAAAGCGCTGATCCTGGAACAGCGCTTCCACATAGTTGTCGAAGCCCACGAATTGCTGCGTGGGACGCAGGGGCTGCCAGTCAAAAAAGCTGTAGATAAAGGTGTAGATGAACGGAAAAACGGTCCACGCCAGGAAATAAACGGCCGCAATACCGATCGCGCCGGCGATCATGGCATTCTGTCCGGCCAGCCGGATGCGGTGCGGATCGGAGGCACTGCCTTTGCGGAAAGGCAGCCATGATCGGGAGGTCACGGGATCTTTGCCATGGAGATGAAGCCGGGTGCGGCTGCCAACGGTGCTGCCGACAGCCGCATGTGCCTGTAGTCAGAGAGACGGATCAGGGCTGGTCAGGAATCATCAGGTTGTGATGCTTGTAGTTGCGTTCGATGATATTCCAGTCTTCCCGCTGGGCCAGTTCCTGGTCAATGAATTGCTCCGCCTCGGCCATGGCATCGTCAATGCTGGTGCCACCCACCAGGATGGGCGCAATGAGTGCATCGCGAATCCCGTTGTTGTATACCGCGGGCGTATCGTTCACAATGCCCCACTCGACGGCACCGGAAATCACCTTGGCCACCTGATCTTCCTGGACTTCCGGCAGGTCGATCAGTTTCTTGTAGGGAGGAATGAAACCATTGCGCAACGCCACCGTGCGGGCGACCCGCACATCGTCACTGTACAGGAAGTGCCAGAAATCCCAGGCCACGGCCTTTTCGGTGTCCGAGGCAAAGGCATTCACCACGGCCTCCACGGCAAAGCGAATATTGCCGTAGGCCGGCTGGAAACTGCCGTCAAAGGTGGGAATGGGCGCGGCAAACCATTCCAGGTCCGGGTTGTTGCGCCGCAAGACCGAGGTAATCCAGGAGAAATCCGCAATGATGGCGGCCGTCTCCGACGTGAAGGAATCCAGCCGGTTGGGCATCTCCGGATCCGTTACGCGATCCACCTCATGCAGATCCTGGATGAACTGCAGGACATTCCGGCTCTCCTGGTTGTTGATCTGGGCCCGCTTGCCATCCTGCGTGAACAGGTACCGGCCCTGCTGGTAACACCCGTTCTTGTGGAAGGTGGGCCAATCCGCCTGGAAGCCGGACAGCACGATCCGGTCCTGGCTGTCGTATTGGGTCAGGGCTTTGGCTGCAATCCGCAGATCCTGCCAGGACCTGGGAGGTTCATCCACGGAAAACCCGGCTTCCTCCCACAGGCGCGTATTGATATACATGACCGGCATCATGGTGCCCATGGGCAGGAAATGGCGACTCCCGGGGGTACCGGTGGGGCAGTCCATGGCACCTTCCGCGAAGGCGACCCAGTTGTCGTCCAGAAACTGGCGATTGCCCACATGATCCGGCATGGGATCCATCAGACCGCCGTCACAGAATTCCGTCAGGCGCGATGTGTGCATGTGCCAGATGGTGGGACCCTGGCCTGCGGGTACATTGACCGCGAGCTTGGTCCAGTACTCACCGCCCCCCAGATTGGAGACATTGATCGTGACGTTGGGGTAGAGTTTCATGTACTCTTCGGCCCATTCCAGTTCATATTCGTAACGATCAAGAGCCCATTCCCAGTATTCCAGGGTAATCGGTTCACCGTTGTTGATGCTGTCCTTGACCACATAGGGAATGCCGGTAGCCGCATTGGACAATTCCAATACGTTGTCCGGCACCGTAATGGTGCCGATTTCCACCACTGGGCCCTTGTCCGCAACGGCACCACTGTCGCTGGCGGGTGGGGCACCGCAACTCGCTACCGCCGCTGTGACGGCCATGCCCGCGCCCAACCGGATAAAAGAGCGTCGACTCAACTGTGGATTGTTCATGGGGTATCGCTCCCGAAATGTTAACTGGGAAAAGACGGTATTTGGGTACTCTGGCTATACAGGTACCATAGCAGAGAACGGCATTTTGCCAAAATGCATTTCCAAGATCAGGATGCCCTGTATCCCTATGGAGTGCGTTGACGCAAGATTACAGGGGCAGAAACGGGACTTGGCCGCCGGCAAGCCTGTCATGGCAATTATCGTCACCTCCCCCAGTGGCGCCACTCTGGAACCACAGCCAGCGCCACGTTCGGATCGGATGCCATGACCCAAAGATCAGATTGGCCTGGTAGGGTGCGTGCGGGGGGCAGCGGTGATACGGACCATGGTGTGGAGCTGGCTCTCTTGAGCCTGCTCTCGGCAGCGTGGTGGTACCCCTGTCAACCTGGGCCTGTTAGCCGATGCCTTGCCCTTGCGCCCAGCAACAGGACAGCCCAGCAACAGGACAGGAGAGCAAGAAAGCCCCGCACTGACGCGGCTGCAGGTGTACCGGGTGGAATGCGCATGGTTGCCCCGGGACCGGGTGGGCCGCCAGGACTTGCGGCGCGGGCGGGACGGAATCCGGCAACGCAACATGCAGGCACGGTGGGATCATGCAAGGCACATGCCCAGCACTACCAGGAGCCCTCAGGCCTGTCACACTGACATCTGTCGTTGTAACACCCGACGCCAAAGAGTATGCCCCCCCCCCTGGAAATTGGCAGGCGAAGTCTCCTGCCGGGACGTATACGCTGTAGGCACCCAGCTCCGAATCTGCGATCTGACAGGGCTCCTGCCAGTCTATGCAAACGGAGGTACCCCACAGGTCATTTCAAGGCATTGGTCGTGGGATCTGAGCATGTCTGGGGTATCCGTACCATCGGTTCCGTGACGTGTTGGCCATCGACGGTGCACGCACATCTGCCCAGGGTCAAGCCTCTGAAGTTCCTGTCTGCCAGAGGCTTGATCTTCTGTGGGGTTGGGATTGAAGAAACTCTGCATGGCTGGTGAGAACCTGTTTTCAGACAAGCACAGCCACTGGACATGCGACTCAGATTGCATGTCTGTGGGTTGTCCACATACCTGCGGAACGACTGCCGCCAGCAGATGCAGTGTGGGGGAGCAAACCAAACCGCCATGACCGGCCAGGAGGCCGGAAACAGCAAGCTCTCCATGCGGTTTGGGCTATACCACCTGGCTACAGGATGGCTTTGGGAGGCAGGAAGAGGGAAGGCTTCATACCAGCCGTTTCATAAACGGGAAACGCAAATGTCTTGTTCCGCAAATAAACGTGCGATATCGGACACAGGCTCTATTGACAGCCGCGGGAGTGAGGCCGGCCAAGTCGTATCAAGTCCTCTTTGCTATGCTCTGTGCCTGATGCAAGAACCCGCCATCCATGCAGTCCACCGTAGTCTGTTTGGGAAGCCAGTTGCAGTCCACGTAACGGATTTTCACGATGGCTATCGGATCTTCCACCCGATCAGGACAGTCCAGATCAAACCAGTGATCCTCCAGTTTCGGGTGGGCCCCTGAAAGTCTATGGCCCTGTCCAGTAGCTATTCCTCTACCATTGCCGTTGCACGAATATCGGACCCAATATCCTAGCTGTCAATCATGGCACTGAGGGCCGAGGAATGCGAATCATAGACTGCTATAATCTGGACAAAACCGCTGACATTCATAATCTCGCTAATGGACTCAGACAGCGAACATATGCCGAATTTCTTGCCCTCAGCCCTGCAACGCCGGGCGGCCGCCAATGCTACACGCAGGCCGGCGCTGCTGATGAAAGCCAGATGCTCAAAATCCAAAAGTAATGCACTGTCTTCGGAACCAATTTCGGCATCCACAAGCTGCTGCAAATCGGCCGAATTGTTACTGTCGACACGGCCGGATACCTTGGCGGTCAAAACGCCGTCCGTCCGCTCCCACGCAACATTAACTGACATCCCGTTAACCTCCACTCATGATTTCCGCATAAAGTACGCGCTCGGCTATTGAGACCTCACCTCTCGTATGCAGTCCGTAACACGATGGCGGCAGAGCCGTTGCCCAAGACACGGTGATGACGGTCTCCGCGTGCAGGGACCCAGGGCCCAGCGGAACATTGGCGCCGCGTACTGCCTGCAGACTCTGGAGTCGATAGGGAGGCCGCCAGGTGCGGTAGTCCACGAAAAGGGTATGATTGCAGCTCCTGCTCACCCCCACCTCAAGAACGCAGACAGCAATGATTGTCATTCATGGCAACTACATACGGTACTTGAGCCGGAAACGGTTCCAGGGGAACTTGCCTGCAACATCCACGCCAATGGCTCCTCCCAGGGAACATGGCAAGAGGGTCTGAAAGTATCATACGCAAGAAACTGTCAGAATTGGAATTCTGTCATAAACAATGGATACTTTACTGGATGATGACGGAATGAATATTGGTGGCTCGGCGGCAGGGCTCTCTGGCCGCCTGTGGCTTGGCGATGCCCAGAGGGGTGGTTTTCCCCTGTTTTGGGACGTTCGGGGCGATGCGGCGCAAGATCGCCCTGTTGTGCGAAGGCTGTGCCTGGTGAATGCAGCCGTCGTCTTCGCGGCAGGGGACATCCCCCAGGCAAGGTATTTTCCCTACCGCCGTGGTGAGGCACCACCACGAGAACGGTTGGTGCCTCGGAAGATAGGCTGGAGATGCAATAGCAGGTCTGATGCGGACCTACGATGCCCGGCGTTGCCGGTTTCACACCGCTGCGCAAGCTGACCAGGCCCCCTACATCCTTTCCCTCACCCATGCCATACACGTCGTTCGCTGCTGTCTCCAGAATCCAGGGTCCCGACCTGTCGTCTCCGACCCGGATCCCAAAGAGAAAAACCCGGTATACTTGTCCCAGGCAATTTCCATTGAGCCTGACCGGCGCCGTGTCCGTCTTGCCCACCAGGCTCATTGAACTGCCTACTTCTGTTGCTGGCAGCATGGGCGGAATCTTGCGTCCCGCGGGACCACTGCCTCGGCACCCGTTTTCCCGCGTCTACTCCATGTGCCAACCGCGCGAACCGTACGGTCCTTTGGCTTCCAGGGGATGTAACTGCTTGAGGCTACCAGAGACCGTGCACAGAAAAGGGGATACGCAAGGCCTGTGACTTCAGCCTCCAGGGATGCATGTTGGTGGCGTCCTTTCCACCAAACTGGGGAAGCCTTGGTCTTCCACGTGGATCTGACACCCGGTACAGACACGGAAGGTCATGCCGGAGCGTTGCTGGACAGGGAAGAAAGAGCACGTTGGCACCGATTTCTGCATCATCGTCCCCAAAGGGAATACAGTTTGTGCCGTGCGGCTTTACGTGTTATTCTCTGCCGCCAACTCGGCTGCAGAAACGATGAACTTTCCTTCGGCACCTCCCATTACGGCAAACCCTTTGCCCTTGTGAATGGGCTGAGGACTCACCTCAATTTCAATATCAGCCATAGCGGCCAACATGGATTAATTGCGATCGTCCCTGCCAGGCGCATTGGCGTCGATGTGGAGGAACGTGTACCCCGAAAAGGCCTTGAGGATACCGTTGGGATGATCCTGACGCCAGGTGAACGCAAGACAGTGGCACGGGCAAGTGGCGCACAGAAGATGCACTTGCTCTACCAGCTTTGGACCATGAAGGAGGCCTTGGTCAAAGCTCTCGGCCAGGGATTTTCTCTGGACATGACCCAGTTTGAAATCCCGCCCAGCCTGTACCACGGTACGCAGAGCGATATATTTCAGTTTCCGCATCTGCCGGAGAGCAGGTGGAGGCTGGACAACCTGGGCAACGTCAGTTTTGCGGCGGCACTGGCCCTTGAACTGGATGCGGGAACTAAAACACCATCCTGAACAAAGTGTATCCAGAGGCACCACAGGACAGCGGTGTCCCGCGACGAACTGCATGCGTTCCTTGCTTGAGGTCTTGCGGGCAGATTCAGGACGGATACTCACACTGGACATTCAGCCATCGTTCCCCCTGGGGAGACCTTATCCAGGGGTAGGGGATGCAGTCCCTGAACCGCCCTGCAGATTCTGCCTGTGTACCAATGCTCCCGTCCAGGCACTCCTGTCTGGGCCCAGTTCGGTTGTGTTTAGCGCATATGGACTATGTCCCTGCCAGGGATCACTTCCAGCAAAGACCGGAAATCCATCCATCGGGAAAGTGTTATCATTTCCCTGTCGCGGAAGACCAGCTTGGCCCCGGCCTGCCGCGGACACCTCCCGCTTCGTACCTGTCATCTCGCCCTGCGAACACGACCTTGGCCCAACCCGTCCCAGGCTATAAGCGTGCCAGGGAGAATTGCCGCAACATGCAAGTCTGTAATGCTTGCCTGCTGCACGGTTGGCCCGGAAAGGGTCTGCTCTTATGGCCACATCCGGCGGGAAGACATTATTTTGGATGTCATCGCCCTGCATTTCCCGGAACGCTTGTCAGACGCTCAGGCAGTTCCCCTTGCCTGGCCCGGCCAGGTAATACCGGCCATGACCGAGCTCTCGAATCCGGCAGGTTTATCCCTTGGGCATTGCCTTCAGGGCTGGAGGCCCAATTGATGCAGGTTGGTGGGTCTCCGTGACTCTTCCGATCCCGACCTGGACACCCGGCAGGCGGCCACCCTTGGCCGGGGAAAATCGGTGTCGGCGCAGGGGAGGCGTCGGGTATGCCTCCCTGTCCCCACGGTTTCACAGGGAGTAGGGATCGGCAGCGTCGCGGAGCCCATCGCCGACAAAGTTGAACATCAGCACGGTCAGGATAATGAAAAAGAGAGGAATCAGTTTCCAGGTGTGATGGGCCAGGGCCGCGAAATTGCGCGTTTCCTGGAGCAGGACGCCCCAGCTGACGCCGGGATCCTGCATGCCGATGCCGATGAAGCTGAGAGCGGTTTCGCCCAGGATCATGCCGGGTATGGACAGGGTGATGGTGACAATGAGGTAGCTGGCGAAATTGGGCAGCAGATGGGTGAGGATGGTGTTCAAATCGGAGCTGCCGGCGATCCGGGCAGCCGTCACGAAGTCCAGATCGCGGAGAGACAGCAGCTTGCCCCGAACGACCCGGGCCAGGCCGGCCCAGCCGAAGAGGGACAGCACGAAGGTAATGGCCAGGAAGGTGGCCTCGACACTCCAGTCGGTGGGAATAGCGGCAGACAGGGTAATCCAGAGGGGCAAGGTGGGGATGCTGATCATGAGGTCGATGAAGCGCTGGATGGCTTCATCGACCACCCCGCCAAAGTAGCCGGATATGCCGCCAATCAGGCACCCCAGGAAAAAGGACAGAAACACCCCGGCAAATCCGATAAACAGCGAAATCCGGGCCCCTTTCAGGGTGCGGGAGAACAGATCGCGGCTGATGCTGTCCGTACCGAACAGGAAGATATGATTGTTTTCCCCGGCTACGCCGAACAGATGGCGATCCCCGCTGACCAGGCCCATGAACTTGTAGGGGTCCCCGCGCACGAAGAAACGGATCGGAATGATGCGCGTCGTATCTTCGGTATAGATGGTGCGGAATGTCGTCGGATCGCGGCCCCGCTCGATGCCGTAGATGAAAGGCCGCTGCCAGGTACCGCTCGCGTCCCGCAGGCGGACCCGGGAAGGGGGCACATCCTTGAAACCCTTGAGGCGGGTGTTGGCATCGTAAGGCGCCAGATAGTCGGCCAGGATGGCCACGGTATAGAGCAGGATCAGGGTAATGCCACCCAGCCGCGCCAGCCGATGCTTGCGAAAACGCCGCCACATCAATTGGGTGACTGAAGTATATTCGTAATCGGTCGCGGACGCGTTCATGGTTTTCCCCCGGGAGGGCCAAAGACAGGGGCCCGCAGGCGCGGCGCAGGTGCAGCCCAAAAGGGCACCCCACGACCGCGGCACCTGCGCCAGGGCCATGTGGCCCCCGACCGGGCAGGCACGGTGCGCAATAATCCGGTGGTCATGTGCGGCCCTGCCTACTCATCGTAGCGAATGCGCGGATCAAGCCATACCAGGCCAATATCCGAGATCAGCGTGCCGATGACGGTGAGTACACTCAAAATCATCAGGATGCTTCCTGCCAGCTGCATGTCCTGGGCCAGGACCGCATCCAGGAGCACGGGCCCCACAGTTTCCAGATTGAGCACGATGGCTACCAGCACTTCGCCGCCCACCATGGCCGGCAGCAGCCAGCCAATGGTACTGACAATGGGGTTAAACGCGATCCGGATGGGGTATTTCCACAGCAGGCGGCGTTCGGAAAGGCCTTTCGCCCGGGCGGTTTCCACATAGGGCTGGTGCAACTCATCCAGGAGGTTCGCACGCATCACCCGAATCAAGCCCGCCGTGCCCGCTGTGGCCAGAACCAGCAAGGGCACCCAGACATTCTTGAGCAGATCCACGAATTTGGCGATGCTCCAGGGGGCATCCTGAAACTTGAGGGAAAAGAGACCGGTAATGCCGAAGCCGGTCGTGGCGTACACGACCCACATCAGGATGATGGCAAAGAGGAAATTGGGTACCGCCAGACCGAAAAAGCCCACAAAGGTAAAAAAGTAGTCCGCGAGCGAATATTGATGGGTCGCAGAATAGATCCCGATCGGCAGGGCAATGACCCATACCAAAACGGTACTGACCAGGGCGATGCTCATGGACAGCGGAATCCGCTCGGCCAGTATGTCTACTACCGGCTTGCCGGCATACTGCGTGGCCATGGCGCGTCCCAAATCTCCCCGCAGGAATCCTCCTACCCAGCGGGCGTAGCGGACATAGAATGGTCTGTCCAGGGCATACAGGCGCTGAATCCGGGCAATTTCCGTTTCATCTGCCTGCAAGCCCTGGCTCTCCAGAGCGGCGATATAGGTGGAAAGGTAATCCCCGGGCGGCAACTCAATGACCGCGAACACGATCAGGGACAGCACCAGCAGCATCGGGATCAGAATGAGAATGCGGCGTACCAGAATGGGGATCATGGTTCAGGACCCGGGCCGGATGCCCTTCGGTGCCGCCTGTGGCCACTGCGGGCCGACATCACGCGTTCTGCATGTCTTCCTCGACCAGGGCCCGGCGCAATATCTTGCCCACCAGGGTCTTGGGCAGTTCCTCCTTGAACGCGAAGGCCCGGGGCACCTTGTAGGGGGCCAGGGATTGGGCGCAGTGTTCCCGGATCGCGTCTTCCGTCAGGGTCTGTCCGGGTTTGGTCACAAGGTAGGCCTTGACGATTTCACCCCGCTGCGGATCCGGCAGGCCGGCGACCGCGGCTTCCAGGATGGCATCATGCTGGTAGAGGACTTCCTCCACTTCGCGGGGTACGACGTTGAAACCACTGACGATAATCAGATCCTTCTTCCGATCCACGATCGTCAGATAACCGTCTTCATCCATGGTCACGATGTCCCCGGTATGGAGCCAGCCATCCGCATCCAGCGTCGCGGCCGTTTCCTCCGGCCGGTTCCAGTACTCCTTCATGGTATGCGGACCGCGGACGCAAAGCTCGCCTTCCGCCCCGGGTTCCACGTCGGTGTACTGGCCGTTCTCATCCGCTTCCAGGTTGACGATGCGAATTTCGGTACCGGGAAAGGGTACGCCAATCGTCCCGTTTTTCACCCGGCCCTTTATGGGATTGGCCGCGACCACCGGGGAACATTCGGTTAAGCCGTAGCCCTCCACCAGTTGCCCACCGGTAATCCGGTTGAAGGTTTCCTGCACGGTCAGGGGCAGGGGTGCACCGCCGGAAATGCAAATCTGTACCGACCGCATATTGTACTGCTGCACCTTTTCGTGGTTGATGATGGCGTTGTACATGGCGGGCACACCGGGAAAGATGGTGACTTTTTCGTTTTGCACCAGCTTCAGGTTGTGCTCTGTATCGCGGGGATTGGGAGTAATCACCAGCCGGGCCCCGATGCGTATACTGAGAAATACCTCAATGGACATGCCGAAGACATGGAAGAAGGGCAAGGCCCCCATCATGACCTCCATGCCCTCGGTGAGCGTGGGAATCCAGGACTGGGTCATGGAAACGTTGGTCAACAGGGAACGATGGGTCAGGACCGCCGCCTTGGGCAGGCCTGTGGTGCCGCCGGTGTACTGCATCACGGCCGGGTCATCGGGGGAAGCCGTCGCCGCCAGGGCCGCCGCCGATTGCTGGCTCATCAAGGCATCCCAGTTGTAGAGCCCGTTGCCGTAAACGACATCCGCAATATGCCCGAGTTGGCGCAGGGACTTGGCGGCCAGTTTCTTGCTGAGACCCGGCAGGGAACTGTTGATATCGGTCACAATGATGTGTTCGATCGCGGTCTCATTCTGGATGCTGCGAATGGTGTTCACACCTCCGCTCATGCAAATGACGGCCTTGGCATTGCTGTCCTTGAACTGGTGCTGCAGTTCCGGGGCCGTGTAAATGGGGTTGGTATTGACCACCACGCAGCCGGCCTTGCTGATGCCAAACAGGGACACAACCTGCTGCGGTATGTTGGGCAACATGATGGCGACCCGCTCCCCGGCTTGCAAACCCAAATCCTGCAGCACATGGGCCAGGCGATTGCTGGCCAGATCCAGTTCCCGAAAGGTCATGCGGGATTGAATGGCCAGGCCCAGGGGCAGATACTTGAGAATCAGGTGCAGGGCGGGACGCCCCGGAAAGCGATTGGCGGTAGTGGCCAGTTCGTCACTCAGCAGATGATCGGCGGTATCCACCGATACCGGCACACCTTGTTCGTAGGACTTGATCCAAATGGGTTCAATGGACATGATGATTCCCTTTGTGGTGTAAGGTTTGGAATGCCAACCGCGGGGGTAGCTGGAAAATCCCAGGGCATCGCCATAGAGGGCTGTTATCATTATACTATTTCGGACAAATCGCCGTTAGCCCGTTTTGGGGCAATCTGAAGGCGGACAACCGGTGGTGGGGTCCAAGGGGAGCAGAGAGAGATACCGTTATGCGCATGTCCAGTCTGTTTTTTCATACCCTGCGGGAAACTCCGGCAGAGGCAGAACTGCGTAGCCATCAGCTCATGCTGCGGGCGGGCCTGGTGCAACAGGTGACCTCCGGCGTCTTTGAGTATCTGCCATTGGGCATGCGGGTAAAGCAGAAAGTCGAGCAAATCCTGCGTGAGGAGATGAATGCCATCGAGGGCCAGGAAGTCCTGATGCCGGTGGTGTTGCCTGCCGATCTGTGGCGCAAGTCCGGTCGCTGGTATGCCATTGGCGACGATCTGATGCGGATGCAGGATCGGGGAGGCCGGGATATGGTGCTGGCCATGACCCATGAGGAAGTGATCACGGATCTCGTGGCCCGGACCATTTCCAGCTACAAGCAGCTGCCACTCATGATGTACCACATCCAAACCAAGTTCCGCGATGAACCCCGGCCCCGTGGCGGCATGCTCCGGGTACGGGAATTCACCATGAAGGACGCCTATTCGTTCCATACGGATTTTGCCGATCTGGATGCGTACTACCCTCGCATGTATGAGGCCTATTTCCGTGTCTTCCAGCGGGCCGGACTGGAAGTGGTAGCGATCGAATCGGATATGGGCATGATGGGCGGCACCATGGCGCATGAATTCATGGCCGTGTCCGATATCGGGGAAGACACCCTGATCCTCTGCCGCAACTGTGACTACCGGGCCAACCGGCAGGTAGCGGTCTTCCGGAAGGAAGTGGCCGGAGATGGCGAGCCCTTGCCCCGGGAGGAAGTGCACACACCGGACACGAATACCATAGCGGATCTGGCCGCCTTCCTGGACATAGACCCGGCGCAGACCGCCAAGGCCATGTTCCTGGTGGCGGTGCTGCCCGAAGAGGACATGGCCCGGGACCAGTTTGTCTTTTGTGTCCTGCGCGGGGATATGGAACTGAACGAAACCAAACTGGCGAATGCGCTCAATGCCTTGCAGCTGCGTCCGGCCACGGAGGCGGAGATTCGGCACATAGGCGCAGAGCCGGGCTATGGCTCGCCCGTGGGTATCGAGCGCGCACAGGTGTGGCTGGTCGTGGATGATCTGGTGGCGGCCTCACCCAATCTGGTCGCCGGCGCCAACCGGCCGGACTGGCATCTGCGCAACGTCAACTGTGGCCGGGACTATGAACCGGATGTAGTGGCGGATGTCGCGAGTGCGGATGACGGCCACCGGTGTGTGGAATGTGGCGGGGAACTGTACAGCCTCCGGGGGGTGGAAGTAGGCAACACGTTCAAGCTGGGCACCAAGTACAGCGAATCCATGGAAGCCATGTTTCGGGACCAGAACGGCACATCGCATCCCATTGTGATGGGGTGTTATGGCATCGGCGTGGGCCGTCTCATAGCCTGTGTGGTGGAAAAGTACAATGACGAGTATGGCATTCAGTGGCCGCTGAGTGTAGCACCCTATGCCGTACATCTCATCAGTCTCGCTACCCCCAAACAGGAGGCGGTCAGGGCGAAGGCAGGCGAACTCTATGCCGCGTTGCAGGCGGCAGGCATTGAGACCCTGTACGATGACCGCGACGCCCGGGCGGGCGTCAAATTCAACGATGCCGATCTTATTGGCATTCCGATCCAGGTGACAGTGGGCCAGCGCGGACTGGCGCAGGGCAAGGTGGAATGCAAGATCCGGCGGACGGGAGAGCGGCACTTGCTGGATGCAGAGGCCGTCATCGCTGCGCTGCAACCGTTCTTCGCGCAGGAACAGGCCGTACTGGATGCCCTGCTGACGGCAGGGGGGTAATCTTCAGTCCTGGGCTACAGGAGGGCCAGCGTGGAGGCCGGCCAGGATGCCCGGCAATAACGTCTGATAGGCTTGGGCGGCCATGCCGGCAGCCGTCAGGACTTCGGCACTGTCCGGACGGGCAGCAGAGGTACCATCATCCACACATATGTTGGTAATGGTACTCAGGGCCAGCACTTCCATCCCGGCATGGCAGGCCACGGTGACTTCCGGCACCGTGCTCATCCCCACGGCGTCGGCCCCGAGAAGACGCAGCATGCGAATTTCGGCCGGTGTTTCGAAATTGGGTCCGGCGACATAGACATATACGCCCTGCTGCAGGGGGATGTCATGTTGCCGGGCCTGTTGCCGGGCCAGATCCCGCAAGCGGGGACTGTAGGCCTGATTCAGAGCGGGAAAGCGCTCCCCCCACGCGTCGGCATTGGCCCCGCGCAACGGATTCAGGCCGGCCATGCCGGGCAGGGAAATGTGATCCTCAATCAACATGATGTCACCCACGCGGAAGGCGGAATGCAGTCCGCCGGCCGCATTGGTCAGCAGCAGCACCGAAACTCCCAGGCAACGCAGGACGCGAATGGGAAAGGTAATCTCCTGGGGTGAATACCCTTCATACAAGTGCAGCCGGCCGCGCAGGATCACCAGGTTCACACCGGCCACCTGACCCACCCGCAGTTCTCCCTTGTGTCCGGGAGCCGTACTGGAGGGGAAGTGAGGGATATCGGTGTAGGCAAAGGTCTGTGCGTCCGGGACCAGATGGGACAGGTGGTCCAGGCCGCTGCCCAACACGAGGGCGGCACTGGGTGGGTGCACCAGGCGGGTGCGAAGGAAGTCGGCTGCTTCCTGGCAGGCGGCAAAATCGGATACGCCAACTACCGACATGGTCTGGACCGCAAGTGCAAGGGGCAAGAAGCTATGGATCGGATTCGGCCAGGGCCATATCCCGCACAGAGGCTAGGATTCCGGTCCCGAGGGAGCATTGGCATTGTGGCTGTGCCGCAGCATTTCCAGGGTTACCGTGCGCTGGATGCAGGTATGCGGCAAATAGAACTTCAGAATGGTCCACAGACCCTGACGGGTCAAACGTTGCCGGCGGTGATTCTGGAACAGGGGCGTATCCGCTGGCAAGGGGGCATCGGCCGCGGACATAATGTCATTCAGATAGGCGTTCAAGGCGTCCTGGACGCTGCCCCGCAAGGGAAGGGAACCGCCCCCCGTGCCGGGCAATTGCAGGGAGGCCCGATCCTCGGCAATGTCGGCTACATTCAGTTGCAGCAGGGAAGAGGCGCGCAACCCGGAATAATAAATCAGTTCCAGCATTGCCTTGTCCCGCAGGGGACGGCTGGAGGGGTGGCGGAGGGGAGCGTCGAGCAAATCCTGAATCTCGTCAGGCGTCAGAAAATCAGGGGCGGTTTTTTCGACGGGCTGGGACCCCAGGGTGGCCGCGGCTTCCTGCCGGGCTTCGCCCTGCTGTTCCAGAAACTTGTAGAAGGCCCTGACCGAGGCGATCTTGCGGGCCAGTGTGGAGCGCGTGTAACCGCGATCGCGCAGGTGGAAGAGATACTCCTGAAAGTGGACTTCCCGGGCATCGGACAACCGCTCTACCCTGGGCACGGATTCGCTCTGCACCTGGTGCAGAAAGTTTACGAACTGGGTCAGATCGTTGGTATAGGCCAGTGCTGTGTTCCGGTTCGCCAGAGTTTGCACAAAGCGTTGTACCCAGTCCTGCATGATGACCCTCTCCCCCTCATCGTCTTCTGTGGCTGTACGGCAATTCCCCTAATTTAACATAAAGACAGGACATCTGCCTAGAACTGCTGATGGGCCCAGCAACAAAACAGCGATGCGCAGGCAGAGAATTGGCCGCTATTATTCTACCAGTAACTCCACCTTGACCCCCTTGCTCTGATCGATCACTTCTATGAGTTTGCCTTCCTGCCCGGCTGCCAGCGAGTCCCAGATATGCTGGATCTTCACGCCTTTCAGTTCCGGCGCATAGTGGCAGCCAATCAGAAAACCCACTTCCAGCAAACGGAGGGGCAGGGAAGCACGGGCCTGGGTGGTGCCGGTGTGGAGATTGGTTACCCGCAGGCGCAGGCGTTTCCCGGCCCAGGCCGGGGAGTCGAAATGTGTCTGTTCGGTATCATGGGGGCCGTGGGTCGCATCCAGAACCGCCAGCAGCTGAAACGCCTCATCGACGGAGATCTTGCCGGTGTCGATCATCTTCAGGACCTGGAGACGTTCTTCAGGATGTATGGTCATGGCCCGTCAATTCGCTGTATGCCCACAATGACAATAAACCGTATTGTGCCAGAACACGGCCCATGCCAGGCAGAGTCCAGCCGTGCGTGGACGTCAGAACTGGCCCATGAGACCGCGACGGCGCGCTGCGCGATCCGCCCACAGGAACAGGGCCAGGCCGATCCCAAACCAGGCCACGGAGTGCAGGGTCAGGAGCTGCAGGCGACCGTCCAGCCAGACATCCCGCAAAGCCAGACCCTCCAGCGTGACCATGCGCATCGTTTCAATGCCCAGGGTAGTGGGCAACACCCGGGTCGCATTGGCCATCCACACCGGATAAAAGGTGATCGGTACAATGGCGCCGTTGAGGAACAGCAGGATGTTTTGAATCAGATTGGTGAACGAGAGGATGTTCTTGAACAACAGCGTAGCGCCGGCCACGAGATAGCCCAGGCCATACAGGCCCAGAATGGAAAGCAGAAAGACGGGAATGCCCTTGGGATTGAGGCCCAGATCCAGGCCAAAGCCCAGGGTAATGGCCCCACCGCCGACCGCCACCACCAGGGTCGTCCAGATCAGGGAAGCCAGGGTGCGTCCGAAAAGCAGGGCCCCGAAGGGCGTCACGCCCATGGACATCTGTTCGATGGTGCCTTGCTGCTGTTCTTCGCGCAGGGCGTAACTCATATTGCCAATGGCGAAGATGGCATAGGTCCAGAAGATGAATCCCATCAGGGAAGAGGCCATCGTGTCCGTATCAAATTGGCCGTAGCCCATGAAAAAGCTGATGCCCAGAAAGACCATGAACAGGCCCAGCACCTCGGTCACCACGTTGAATTTGAAGGTCCACATAATCAGCAGGCCCTTCCACGTTTCGGCGGCTACGGTGCCGATCATGCGGCAGGCCCAGGCGATGGGGGCGGGCATGGCCGGGAGCGACCAGGCCGGCTCGGGCAGCGGGGAGGATGCGGTGTCAGTCATGCGCGTCGGTGTTGTTGGTCAGATGGATGAAAATGTCTTCCAGCGAGGGGACAGCCTGCTCGATCGACAGTATGTCCAGGGGCCAGGTCACGACGGTGGCGGCTACTTCCGCGAACTGCTCCCGGCGGGTGGCCGGGATGCTGACGGTCGTGATCTGGCGGTCCGCGTGCAGAACCGCATGGGGCCAATGCCGATAGGCCAGATCCCTGACCTCCGCTTCGGTGGCGGCCACCTTGACATGCAGGGATTCGCGCTTGTGCAGCGCACGCAGATCCTTGACGCTCTGATCGGCCACCTTGCGGCCGTTGTGGATGATGACCACCCGCTGGCACAGTTCCTCGGCCAGGCTCAGCTGGTGGGTAGTCAGGATCAGGGTTTTGCCAAAGCGCGCAGCGAGGGTCTGGATCCATTGCTTGACGGTGAGAGCCGCCTGTACATCCAGGCCCAGGGTAGGTTCATCCAGCAGCACGATGGGCGGATTGTGGATCAGGGCACAGGCAATGGCCGTCTTCTGTTGCATGCCCCGCGAAAACAGGCGCACCGGATCATGGCGGCGGTCCCACAGATCCAGATCGCGCAGCAAAATCTCGCCCCAAGGGCGCGTACGGCGGGCGGATACCCCTTTCAGCCGGGCCGCGTAGGCGAGATTCTGCAGGGGCGACAGGCGCCAGTAGATGTTGCGCGTGCCCTCCAGTACGGCCCCGATGGAACCCATCGCCGCGTAGCGGTGCCTGTGCAGATCCCGTCCCTGAATCCGGATGGTGCCCGCATCCGGGAGAATGAGGCCACAGATCATCTTGATGGAGGTCGTCTTGCCCGCGCCATTGGGGCCGAGGAACCCGAGGACTTCCCCATGCGCAATGGTGAGATCCAAATCCGCCACGGCCGGAATGTCAGCGGCGCGACGGGAGCGATAGGTCTTGGACAGTCCGGCCAGTTCCACCGCGGCCGCAGGCGCAGGGGGCTGCATCATGGGGCAAGGGACTTGAGCAATTCGTTGGCTTCATCCACGGTGATCTTGCCCTCGTCCAGCATACGCAGGATGATTTTGCGTTCCTCGGACAGGGCCTGGGATTCGGGAGACGGCGGGGAATCCGTCTTGATGGAGGTGGGCAAATTGGGCTTCACCTCGTTCTCCCAGATGTCCCGGGACTGGGTCTGTACCGTCGCAGCCACTTCGCGGGCACTTTCCAGGGCGTCGCGGCTGATGTCCTTGAACTGCGCCTGCAGATCCGCGCGTTGCTGGGTATCCAGCCCGTTGTCCTTGAGCGCCTGATTCACCTTTTCCGTGACCTGGCCCAGAATCTGGTGCACACTGGTGCGGATCTGCTGGGCCACGCCTTCCACCGCCCAATGGGCTTCCCGCACGTCCTCGGCTTCCACCCGACCGGGATCAGGACCCGGGTGCACCGGATCCTCTTCCATAAAGGCAATATGAGCCCCGGCGCTCAGGCGTACCTGGGCCGTACCGTCACCCAGGACCCGGGTTTCCGCTCCCGCGTCCTGCTTGCGGAGTGTGGGACTGTGCATTTCGATGGTGGCATGGGTGTTGCGGGGCATATGGCATGCCAGCCGTCCACCGGCCCGGATGTCGTAGACCTGTTCTCCCTGGGGCTGAATGGAGGTGCGTACATGACCGCCGGCATCCACCCGCAG
>CAXXOQ010000217.1:0-4038 GCA_963664185.2 Caldilineaceae bacterium
CGCTGCTCGTGGCCCTGGCCGGGGGGTGCCAACAGCATGGCCGCGGTGGCCGCCTTCAACGCACGACCACCAGGCCTGGTTCCGACTGTGGCTGCCCCTGGGCGCGACCACCCCCTCCCGGGACACCTGCCTGCGGCTGGTCCACCGGCTCGGAAACGGCCATGCGGGCCGCCCTGCTGCTGCTGGACGGGACCTGCTGCGGGAGTTGATCCTGGCTCAGGAGCCCTGCGCGGCCAAGAGCAACGAAATCACGGCCATCCCCCGCCTGCTTGAGTGCCTGGTCCTGGACGGGGCCGTGGTTACGATCGATGCCGCCGACTGCCGGCGGGCCACTGTGCAGGAGCTGCGGGCCGCGGGGGCCGACTGCGTGCTAGCCCTGAAGCGCAACCAGCGCACCCTGCATGCCAGGGTGCGCGCGGCCTTCGCAGAGGCCGACCGGGGCGCCTGCACGCCGGAGGTGCAGGACTGCTGCGAGACCGTTGAGCGCAACAGCGGTCGCCGCGAGCGGCGCACCTGCACGGTCCTGGGTGGGCCCAACCTCTGCGCACGGGTAGCGGATCCCGCCGAGTGGCCCGGCCTGTGCCGCCTGATCCGGGTGCAGACGGCACGCCGCGGCCCCCGCAAGCGACAGCGCTCCGTGCGCCACTGCATCTCGAGCCGACCCGGGGGACGCCGCGGCCCTGCTGGAGCTGGTCCGCGGCCACTGGCGGGTGCCCTCTGGGCGCGAGAACGACCTGCACCGCACCCTGGATGTGCAGTTCCGGGAGGACGACTGTTGCTTGCGCACGGGCCACGAGCCGGCCGTGATGGGCAGCCTCGGACGGGTCGCCCTGAACATGGTGCGCACGGTTCAGCAGAATCTCGGTACGCATGTGTCCATCGGGCTGCTGCGCGACTGGATCGGACGCCACCCCTGGATCCTGGCCACCGCCCTGCCCTGATCGCGACTTTGCGTTTACCCTGCGCCTTGACCTCTCATCGCAGTGGCAGTTACCTTGAAAGAGGGGAGAGAACTTTAGTAGAATCACTAGTCTGCCGTCCGCGCCGCTTCCATCTTTCTTGATGTCAAGTATTTGACTTAATTCATCTATTGCAATAACATCGGAAAATGAAGAAAAAGAAAACCAACAATAATCCAAGGTATCCTCAAGAACCCATGTTTGCTTGGTATTTGCTGAGTATCATGGATAGCATCTCAGCCATCAATGCCACAATGCGGCAACGTGTCAAAACGGATCCTGCTTGGCACGGGCATATCAGAGGGGCGTATGACGCACAGTGCCTTGCAACTGACTCATCATGGGATTGAACTGGGTCTCAAATGGCTGATTGAACGAGACACGAAGAAATCCGCCCCAAGAGGCAACCAAGGTCACAATCTCATCAAATTGTTGTGTAAACTCAATAGGGAACGCCAACGATCGCTATACAAGGCTTACAATTGGCACATGCATTCACCCGAAGTGGATGGTGAAAAATATGTCCGCTCGCCTGCCAAAACTCCTATCCCTACACTTTATGAGTTGTTGGAGAAGCACCAGGATGCCAGTTTCACTAGTCGCTATGCGATGGAATCTGGCAAACTTGAAGATATGGCGCTCAAAGCATTGAAAGAACTTGTGCAAGGCTATTCTTATGAAGAAATTATTCAACGAAGCAATTATTTTCTTGACGAGTATCTCGTGATTGCTTTCAGCGCAGTAATCAAAGTTGTCTGCAGTGAATTTCCATCTACCGATGATCCAAGTCAGGACCTGCATCCTCCTGTGCCGGAATACATTCCTGAGCTTGAATCAGGGAGCAAATGGGTGGGGTCAGCGAAGCATGAATTGCTGGAATGCACTAACCTTCACTTTCAGTATGGATTCTTTTCAGATCAGTTGAAGGAATGACAACAGTGTGAACAGTTTTGAGATGAGAAATCTCCTAGCTAGAGTAGAAAATAATCAAAATATTTTGGCTTGCAGAGACACTGCGAAAGCGGTGGCTACCGGCAGCAGGGGGTACAGTCCCTGCTGCCCACTATCAGGCTGCTGAAGAATAGGTTTGGGAGGGTATCGGCCATGATCCTGGGGTGTAGGAACGTTGTTGGGGCCGACAATTTCGCCCGGCGTGGCACCCCTTGTGGGCGTGTGGGGCCCTCTGCGGGTTACCTGGACAGCACGGATCCGGTGTGCGGTTCGGGTATAGGGTTGGTCATGCATGCCAAGTTGTAGGTGGTCGATATCAGGTAACTGACCAACCCATGCGCACCAGGCCCCGGTAGCGGATGCGTTGCAGGCCACCCACCGTCTTCATCCAGCCGAAGATCTCCGCTCTATGGCTGGGCCTGCGTAGCCTGATCCGGGTGCGCACGGAACGCATCGGACCCCCGCGCTCGGCAGTGCTGTGCGCTACTACATTCCCAGCCGTGGCCCTTCTGGCACTGATCCGCGGCTACTGGCAGGTGCCCACTGGGCGTGGGGAACGGCCTGCACCGTACTCTGGACGTGCAGTTCCGGGATGACGACGGCCGCCTGCGCAGGGCTGTGATCCCGGTATGATGGGCATCCTCAGACGGTCCATCCTGAACATGATGAGCATGCTTCAACAGAATTCCGGCGTGGATGTGTGCATCAGCCTGCTGCGCGACCGAATTGGACGCCACCCGTGGATCCTGGCCGCCACCCTGCCCTGATCACGACTTTGCGTTTACCCTGCGACCCCAGGAAGTTTCTATGGTTCATCTGAATGCCGTCGACAACCACAAGCTGACGGCCCCCATCAAACTCTGGCATGAATGTGTGCAGGCCGTTGACGGGTGCTACTTCGACCCCGCCTGTCAGGCATCCGCCATTGATGCCCATGCCCTGTCCGAGGCCTGGCTGAAGCGCGCCTTGGCCAATGCTGCCGGCCGGGTGTACGGCTTCACCCCGCGGCCAGGGGTTGCCCGGGGAGAAGCTGCGGCAGGCCCTCCCCGAATCGGTTCGCGTCGGCAAGGCCACGGTCGCCAAGTTCTGCTGCTGCGTACATGACCGTAAGTTCAACCCCATCAACGAGCTGGACGTACGGTCTACCCTGACCCCGTCGGATCTGGACGAACACTGTTGGAACCTGATGTTCCACCGGGCTGTGATCCGGCAGCTGCACAGGGACACCGCGTTCAAGGTCTACCGCAAGGAGCTCCGCAGGCGGTATCCTGGGCTGTCCTTTCCGTGGGACGACAATCCCCACTGGGACCGGAACAGCGTTGCAAACCTGCAGTGGCCCCGGGATGTGCTGCTGTTTTCCCTGGATACCGCAATGGTCCCGTGGCGCGTGCAGCACATCGTGCTGCAGGTTCGGGGAACGCCGCAGGTGGCGGCCTGCGGCACCGGTTCTCAGGGGCGTGACACCTGGGGTTTCACGGTCGTGCCCCATGCCGAGGGACACCTTGTGGCCTTCCACCATTGCATTGGCCATCCCCTACCCCCGGTGTCCGCACCGCAGGTGGCGCGGTCCGCGTGGGCCGATGTGATTGGGGACGCGGCCGGTTCACCGCCGCGGGAGCTGACCCCACAGGACGGGGTGGCGTTGCGCATTTCGCGGTTCCTTTTGGTCCATTGCAAGGATGTGTGCCTGGCCCCTGCGACCTGGTGCCGCTGGGGCGAAGACGAGGGCAAGCAGGATGCCGTCCGGGACCTGTTCTTCAGCAATATCACCGGGGAGCGGTACGGTGGACTGCCTCCGGCCGTCTGCCGCGACGTCAACCTGTTTGACTGATGCGCACTCCCTGGGTCGCTACGGCACGGTCGGGTTTACACTCTCCGGCTTGGCTTTGCACACGCCCCGAGGAGTGGCCCCATGTCCATCCATACCCTTGCTTTGTCCCGCAGTCGCCAGCGGGTCCGGAAGCGTCTGGCATCCTGCCTTGCGCATGCGGCGTACCCGTGTGCGGTGGCGCGCAGAGCCTTGGGACTGGCCTCGTGACCGAACCCCATGCGATGCTGGCGCTGGGCGATCTCGTGCTGGCATGCACGGTTCGGACCAGACGTTCTCCCGGGCCTCCGCCGCCAGCAT
>CAXXOQ010000218.1:0-6628 GCA_963664185.2 Caldilineaceae bacterium
GAGGGTTGGCAGTACTGCCGCATCGACCTCATCCGCCTGATAGCCTCTGGTGTCGTTGTCCGATTCGAACTTCTCCCACCAGGCATCATCTTTGAATGTGTCGATGGCGGAGGCCAGTGAATCGCCCCAATACACCAGCGAGAACGCATCTGCGTCGGCAGGCCCTGGATGCCACCACTCCAGTTCTGAAAGGTGGATCAGGAACGATTCCAGATCCACCACCTTGTTGCGATGCGGGATGTGCAGATACAGGAATGGGGGGTCCCAGGCCCTGTACTCGGCAAGCTGTCCGGCTTCCAACAACCCACCCAACCTGTCCGCAGCCTGTTCCAGCACCATGTCCCCCAAATCATGCCCGGACGCAAGCATGCCTTCGTAGGTGGGGCGGTATTCCATGAACGTCCAACGGCCTTCGAGTGCATCGTGACTCAGCCACAAAACACCTGCCGGGCGTTCGTCAAATGCAACCGGATACCATTCCCTGTCGTCTCCCGACACAGGCGCACCGATTTCCACTGCCGAGTTGGGGTTCCAGGTTCGCAAACCCACAGCACACCTCCATTCATGATCATCAAGAAGAACGCAGTGTACCAAAAACCCAAACACCTGCGAACCCGCTTTGTGGTACCATAGGTTTGTCGTCGTCCAGCCGCAGATCGGGAGCGGGCATGTTTGAGACGTACAGCAATCCAACCTATCGCTGCACCAAAGACAACACCCACAGGTTCAGGTCGGATTCAGCCATCTGTCTGCGTGCAGGTGAGGAACCGGTGCTCGCGCCTTGCCCGACCTGTGGCCAACGACTGGAAATCGAAGGCTTTCTTGAGGACTTGGCGCACGAATTTGACGATTCGGTGCCGCCGCCGCAATACGTTCCGGGCCTGCACCGAAAGCAGGGCGCGTCCATGGCGGGCGTGCTGGCAGAGGGATGGCGCCGGGAAATCGCGGATTTCATGGACAACTGCAAAATCGCTCCCGCACGGCACGTGCAATAAAGCCTCAACCGCGCGTATGGAGCCAGCCCGGACCTGGCCAACGTTCCACGGAACGCAGAGTGGCCATTGCCACTTGTTGTAAAATAGCGGCAATGGCACGAGACAACCCACAGGACACTCCAGGCTCTCATGTTCAACCAAGACATCGTCACATCCCTGCAGATTTTGAACAACCACAGCTTGGCCTCGTTTCAAGAAGTACAAGACGCATTCCAGGAAGCATGGGGCACACCATCAACAGACGGTCCCTACCTGCGTTTCGACTTGAACCAGGACGGTCATGTCCAACTGCACTCGAACACGGGTTTGGCGGAGGTCCGCTCCGATACGTTGGGGACAGTGGGGGTGGCCAAGTTTGCCACTCCGGACGCACCCTGGAGTACGCCCTACGAGAAAGTTGATCTGTCAGAACGCGATTTTGTCGTAACCGAAGCGTCCATCCTGGGCAAGGTGAAAGCCGTGCATGAATGCCCCACGGATCATGGCCCCTATCTGGTGGCGGACCTGGACTGCGGACACCATCCTGCCCAAGTCCTGTGGCCTGCACCCGATCACCCTCTTTGGGATCACCACGAAGACGAGTACATGCAAGTCCCACCAACAGAGGGAGACATTGTCGCGGTGGAGGGCATGCAATCCGCATCCACTGCCATCAACCGCGAGGAACCGTGCATCGTGGTGCAAGCCTACACGGTTACGCCTTCCATCAAGACAGAGGAATCCCTGGGGATTGCACTCAGCTCCATCGACCACCCAACATGGAGCACGGAACCCACTGAAGCATTGAAGGCTGTGGAGAAACTACCGCTAGACGAATGGGTTGCAATCAGCCCCGACACCGACACACCGGACAAGCCGGCCGAACAGCAATACCACATGGGCGGCATGCTGTAGCCGCCTGCGGCACCATGCCTGCGTCCAAAAACCGCAGGCGTCGTCACCGCCCAAGTAGTAGCTTCCGTCACCCGAGGCCGGAACGGATTCTCATGTCGGCAGCAGTTCGCTGCGGTCAGTCCTTAAGAACTGTGTTGTCGGGCTGATCCTGGGACCTCAGCCACGGCACGGTGGCATCAACCGGATAAACACTGGATTCCCTCTTGGAACGCCGGGGATCGGCATCTTCATTGTTCCATGTGGGATCGGTACGTCCTTCTGCCACGGCCGTCGCAAACTCCAGGCTCTCGGACAAGCACACGGCCAGGAAATCCCGCAGCGGACGCACGGTGGCTTCATCCGCCGGGATGTTCCCGGGTTCCATGCCGGCCAGCGTTTCAAAGTAGGCATCCCTCTGGTTCACGGTGATGACCAGAGGCGGATAGCCCATGTTCACGCACATCCAGTTGACCAACCAGCGCACCATGCGTCCGTTGCCGTCGTCATAGGGATGGATGGCAATGAAGTCCCAATGCAGGGAAGCCAACGCCCACGCCGGATCCAGCGCGTGCGGATCGTGGGCCAGTATGTCGATGCGCTGGTTCATGTGCGCCAAGAGATCCGATACCAGCTGCGGGACCGCCGCGGGGGGCTGGAACTCCACCAAATCATACAAAGTCCGAATCGCGTTGAAGCGCGTCTTGAACAGGCCCAGATGTACACAGCCCATCGGTTGCCCCATGCTGTTGTAGGCCAGATAAGGGCGCACCAACATAGCCTTGTGTACCGCGTGCAGGTCCGGGACGTCCACGCGGTGCAGACGGTTGTACATCCCGGCCAACATGCGCGCGGACTCGTTGTGGCCTCGGATTTGATCCACGTCCAGAAGGTTCTTGTGTCCGCTGTTGGGTGTCCGGTCGCGGACCAGGATGTCCAACGTATCCCGGTAGGAAAGGCTGCTGCCCTCGATGGCGGTGCTGTGGCAGTTCCAGCGCATGCGCACATTGCCCCACCACTGGCGCAGCACCCGTTCCGTCATGGGCGGGGCTTTAAGCCACTGCAAGCGAGCCTCCCGCAGATGCTCGGCACTGATCGAGCATTCACGCGGCATCACCAACCCATCCCCCTGCTCCCGAGCCTCGTTGCCTTTCCAGGGCGTGGGTTCCATCATGTGGTCCGTGGCTTCATTCGGTGGTGGCAGCAGGGCTGGGGATCTGTTTGCCCCTGGTGGGGCGCGTCTACTGAAAAGCGGCCTGCCACTCCCCTGGGTTTACACAGGGGCGGCGGGATTGGGCGTGTGGGCGGGAATCCTCGGAGTTTGCGGTTAGGCTCCTCCCCTTTTGGGAGGAGGGGCAACGAGGAGACTACAGGTTGCGTTCAAATTTCTCAAAGACAGCAGCGAACCCATAGGCTGCGAGCATGCACGCACCAGCGGCGAGAACACCCAGGACGATGGAAAATCCAAAAGCCAGCAGTTGGGACATGAAGTGTCCTCCGTTGAGGATGAGATGTCTCAGTGTAGCATGTCAAGGTTCAACATCGTTCATGAACCACTGTGCGCAGGGAAGCCGGTGGCAGGGTGGCAGAGGCCGCTATAGGGAACGAGACCGTTGCCTAGCGGCCGCGCCGGAACAGGTGGACATGGCGAACCCGGCATGGGCACTGGCTGGTTCGCCCTCCCACCCCCGCCTAGGGCGACCACAGGTGTGCAGGCGGGCATTGCCTGCAAATACTCCGAGTTGTCACCTGTTGGCTTCCGGGGGCATCCTCAGCATGTAAGCGTCCCCCGCATGGCTACGGGGCCATGTCACCGGTTCCGCAAAGGAACCGCAGGCAGTTGTGGGCGGAATCCCAGGTCACACTCTCAATAAAGGCATAGTCACCAAACTTGCGCCACCGCATCACAGCGGCCTCGAACGCAAGCATGGCGGTCCCCATCACCAAGAACCCGTCCCTGATTTCAGCGCGGGGCTCGTCTTGGGCCACAATGTCTTCCTTGCCTGCGTGCAGTTCGATAAATGACTGCAACTCCCGCACAAGGTGCTTGCCGTCGGGGGCTCCCGGTACATGCGGAGGTGTTTCTTGCAATGACCACTGCAGGTTGGGTGTGATGCTGGGGTGCCGGTCCATGTGATCTCGATCTCATCCTTGTGTGGTTTCTGCCCGGCACCCGATTTTGAGCACCTGAGCATCTGGGGGTGGGGTATAACGCTTGGTCAGCAAAAGTCGGTATCCTGTCCATCCCCACGGTGCGGGGGTGGCAAGCCTGACGGGTCAAGTAAGCCGGTGCATTCCCGTTGTCGGGGTATCCCCGCGGCGGCGGGGGACAAAAATCCGTCCAGTACTAACCGGTCCATCCCCGCCGTAGCAGGGTCTCCCTGTCGCACTATTCGAGTATCCGGTTCATCCCCGCGGGGCAGGGTACTTGCGGCCGTTGATGGCGAATCCCCCCTTACACCTCCACGAAATCTCGCACTACAACTTTGTAGTCATGTTCAAAACTCTCGGGTGGAACGATGTCAAACTCAACGCCAGCCCCATCCCTTTCGATCATGACCACGTAGAATCCGTGATACACCTCTTCGTGATGGTCCGGCCATTCGAGGTAGTGGTTCCCTTCCGAGTCGATGTCAACCACCAAGAACGCGCCCGTGAGGCGGTCCAGCAAGTACTTGCCGTGACCGTTCTCCTCGTAGCGAATGGCCTTGTGGGTTTCGCCGGTTTCAAGTTTCCTGCATGTCAGGATCATGGTCGTTCCCCCTTTTGATTGCATCCTTGGTGGTGCGGTCCATCCCCAAGCATGGGGTACTAATGCGACAGTCAATTGAAGGGGGCCCATCCCCAAGCATGGGGTTTATCAGTCAAACATGCTGTGTCCGGTCCATCCCCGCGAGGCGGGGGCTCCGGCCTGGCAAGCGAACTCGGGTGTATCCCCGCGGTTGCAGGGCATCGGGCCTGGCAGGTGAAGTCGGGTGTATCCCCGCCACACAGGTGAACACGCCAGACTCGAAGGTCGCTAACGACCGGCAATCGGCACTCCTCAGCCTCCCAGACAGCATGATGCGCGCTCAGTCTCCGCTGGCCGGATTCACTGTTTTTGAGCTGCGTTGGGTTGCTCTTCGCCCGGTTTCACGGTGTCCCTGCCTGCCACATCACTCCGGGGGACGCGTGCGCTTGCCACCATGACATCCACCTGGGCAGAGGGCCGTCCACGGAAAACCTGCGTGGTTTCAATCAGCACACTCTTTTCATCCCAACGAGGGTGCCGTTGGATCAACAACTCTCCCAACTTTGCATTCAGTACGGGTTCGGTCTGCTGTGGCTTCTTCATGCTTTCCCTGTCCTGTGTGGCATTCCCCCAAGTGGTTCTGGGGTCATGTGTGCCACCAAGGCATAGAGCCGGGCTTCGGTTTCAATCTTGGGGCTTTCCCGCCGCGACCCACGCCCTCATGCGGGCGACGGTACGGGGTGAACATTTAGCCATCTTCGCCAATTCCGCTTTCGACGCGAGGGGATGTTGGTCCTGCATTGCAGCCAGGCGACGGTAGTTTGCCAACATACGCGCCCGGGCGGTTTCCCGAAGTCGCTGTATGCGGTGGCTGTCATTGCCGGTCTGTGTCGGTGCCTGAGTGCTCATGCTGGTCTACCAGTGCAGGTGTGCGATACCTATCGAGTATGCCACACTTGGGCCTTCAAGTTCAAACCATACCAGGCATTGTGGAGATTCCCCGCCGTGCAGGGCCATCACAGCCAAGTATAATCAGTGGTCCAACCCCGACGGGCGAGGCATGCCTGCGAACACCACGGAACAACCTGGACAGATCCCCGACAAGGCAGGGGGCGCGTTCCGGCAGTGGATTCAGACGCAAGTTCGGGTACATCCCCGGTTTGGCGAGGTTCGAACAACATCCACGTCGGACGTTCCGAGGCATTGCAACTGTTTGGTCAATGTTGATTGCTAGACATGTGCGGAGCGATACAGCTCCCCGACGGAACGCTTGGCATCGACCAAATCGGAACCCAACACCCGAAGATTGTCGGGCAACGCTGTGATCCAAGCCGTGGCAGCATCCCGCCGCTGGCGTCCATTCACCCGCGGCAAGTCCAGCTCCCAGCTGCCGTAGGTGCCCATGGGGTGATGGATCAACAGTCCGCAGATTTCACCATCAGCGTCGTGGATGTCCACCTCCTGCCAAGTGTAGCAGCCGAAGGGGCGGGTGCGGATTGTATCCGCAAAGTTCAGAATCGGTGTTACAGTAGTAGATGCAGACATGTGTACCTCCACAGGACGCTGTCTGTACAGCCCCGGGATTTGCTGGTCTACACCCCGGGGCTTTGGGTTTTCAGGCTCGGTTCCACCTCCGCCGCGCAAGCGCGCATGCGGCCCACACAGTGTGGGCATTACTGACCGCTCCGCCAGAACACAATGCCGTCCTGGAGCTTGCCGTGCGTGCCGGAAACTCTGTCCCGCACGCGTCATGGTCTTCGAACACAAGGTCTATCTCCTTGCCGTTGAGGATGCCGGTGATGGGTGTACAAGGCATGGCCTCCGATGCAGTGAAGCTACACCCTATTGTGCCACGGTTGGGCCTTTATTGCAAGTCCAAAGACAGGGCGTAGGCTCTGCCGTCCCACCAGCTCCCGGCCCCCACAGCAACATCGGCTGTGTTCGGGAGCTCAACGCCCGGTGTCGGAATGGGGAACTGGACCCTCGGAGGTTGGTTCCCAGGCACCTCGCATCGTTCAACCCACACGCTTAC